>CAXNJL010000001.1:0-16123 GCA_964202625.1 Candidatus Babeliales bacterium
GCTATTTTGTTTCTAGCTGGGAAAAGAAATGTGGTATAGCTATGTATACTAATCATTTAGTTAAAGCTTTGAGGGAGCAGCATAAAATTGTTAATGTTTATAATGATTTTTTTGAAGATAGCCAAAAGTTTATTGATGATATTAAGAAAGACAATATAGAAGTTTTAAATATACAATATCATTCAGTCTTAATTCCCCCAATAGATGATTTTTTGGCTATTTTAAAAAAAGTTTCTTCTGAAAATATAAAAATAGTAATAACTCTACATGAAGAACCCGATGATTTTTTTAGAATATTAGATATTGTAGACCATGTAATTATACATAAGCCACTGAAGAATACTGATTATAAAACTAATAAAATTACCTATATACCGATGGGAATTCCAGTTTTTCCAATATTATTATCAAAAAAAGATTTAAGGGATAAATACAGCTTTTCTTCTAACCAAACTATCCTTAGCACTTTTGGCTTTTTAACACCATGGAGAAAGAATTCTGATTTTTTATTTAACCTTATTCCATACCTTAAATCAAATGCTTTATTGCATATTCAAATCTTAGCATCTTTACCAACTTTTGGAGTGCCAGAAGCAGAAAAAGAACTTGAAAAAATAAAAAATATCATTAAAAAATATAAGCTAACACCTCAAGTGACCTTAATATCTGATTTTTTGCCTCAAAGCGAGATAAGTGAAAGATTAATGCTGTCTGATATCGGATGGCTATGGGGAACTAGGAAAGGAAATGAAAGTTCTGCCGCAGCAAGAGATTTTATAGCTGCCAGATTACCCTTGTTTCTTGTTGACTGGGCTCACTATCATGATATTAGTTTGGGAATAATTAAGTCTTCGTTAAAGATAAAGCCTTTTATTGACGCTTTAATTAGTGTTGCCGCATCTAAAGATATTTTAAATCAATTAAAAGAAGACATGGAGGAGTCTTATAACGCATCCAATAATAATGTTATTATTGGAAAACATATAAATATTTTTAATAGTATAATAAACCAATAAGCTTGCGAGTTTTATGAATATGAAGCAAATACACCTATTACTTTTAATAGCCTATTTTAATTTTATTTTCTCGAAAGAAGAGACGCAAAAAGTTGAAACTTTTCAATATCGCGGTATAGATTTCATTTTTTCCGATTTAACAGCAAAATCAATTACTATGGAAACAGTGAAAGAAGAACTCTTTAGAGATGAATATTATTTTGAAGATTTTAAACCAATTAAAAACGATGTAATGATAGATATTGGAGCACATATTGGAATAATAAGCATAGTATATGCAAAGCTATATCCCAATTTATTAATTTATGCTTTTGAGCCAGTCCTAAAAAACTATGAATCTCTTATTCAAAACATAAAATTGAATAGTATTACCAATATTATTCCTTATAATCTTGCTGTTACTAGTGATGGTAGAGATGTCACTATATTTATTAATGAGATGAATACAGGTGGATCAGGTCTAGGAGCTCCAGATACGGAATTATCAGGATATTATAAGGAAAAAATTAAATCTATTTCTTTAGATTGTATTTTTTCTATGAATAAAATAGATAGATGTAAAGTTTTAAAAATTGATTGTGAGGGCTCAGAATATGATATTTTACCTAAGACTAATAGTTTAGATAAAATAGAATATTTAATTGGTGAATTTCACGAAGATCTTACTGTTGATCATGAAGAGCTTTATACGATTGAAGGCTTGTTAAATCACTGTCTTGCTAAAAATAAATCTTTGAAAATTAAAATTCAAAAATTCTACAATAAAAACTGAAGGTATTATTATGAAAAAATTACTATGCTGCTCATTCTTATTTATTACTAGTTTGTATGGTAAATATGGATATGAGATAAAAACTATTGAGGTTCCAGGATTTAAAAAATTTTCTTATGCTCAATGGCTATATCCTCAAACATGGGATTTGGAAAATTATTATACCTCAGAATTATTACAAAATATAGCAAAGGTTATTAAGCCTGGCATGTTTGTTATTGATATTGGAGCACATACTGGAGATACTTCTGTTGCTTATGCTTTAGCTGCCGGGGAAACAGGCAAAGTGATAGCTTTTGAGTGTAGTCCCCCCGCTTATGAGATTTTAAAAGTAAATGCTTTATTGCATCCTAATATAATTGCTGATCAAAGGGCTATAACAGAAGAAGATGGAGTTTTTATTTTTCATTATAATGATTTAGAATTTCAGAACGGTGGATTTGGAGCTGCTTTAACAGGATACTCAGACGGTCTTAATGGAAAAGTAGAATTAAAGGTTCAAGGAATTAATTTAGAAAAATACCTTAATCAAAATTTTAATAGCGAATTACATAAAATCGGCTTTATTAAAATAGATACAGAAGGCTATGATCACTATATTCTACGAAGTCTTTCTTCTTTTGTAAAAAAATATTCGCCAATTATTCAATGTGAAATACTTTGCAACTTCTTAACTTTAGAAGAAAAAATAGATTATTGGAATATTATTAAATCTTTAGGCTATACATGTTATCTTAGAAATATAGAATATACTTTGACAGATGATATGTTACAGCCACTAGATTTTACTTCCTTTATTAATTTACCTGGATTAGCTAAAGATCTTTTATGCTTTCCTAATAATTTTAATTAATTTTTATTTAAAGCTTTTTTGCATAAAATATTTATAAAGATTTAAGCATATGAACAAAATTATATTATTGCTTATTCTTAATTTAAGCATAATAACAGCCTCAAATTGCTGTTGTTTAATTATATCTATTCCTAAGTCAGGTACTCATCTAATAGGAAAAGCTATTCTAGAAATTACAGGAAAAGAAGATTTTGCTATTGAGAATAGTAAAGAATTGAATGGTGACTTACCCCTCATGAATATTTCTGCTAATGATTTAGATAAAGTAATAATTTTAAGTAAAAATTATTACTTAAAATCACATCTTTTCTATTCTAAAACTCATGAAGATTTATTGTTTGAAAAGAAGCAAGCCATTTTCTTTAATATAAGGGATCCGAGAGATCAAGCTATTTCATATGCTCACTGGCAAAAAGATTTGCCGGAACATTATCCTCATGCTATTACTATGACTCTTGATGAAATTTTAACTGATATTATAAAAAATATAAATAATTTCTATACTTTATGGCTATTATGGATGGATTATCCTTTTGCCCTTACCGTCCGCTTTGAAGACCTTGTCGGCTCTAAAGGTGGCGGCGATGATGCTAAGCAGCTTGCAACAGTAAAAGCTATTGCTAAGCATGTTTCGGTTGAATTATCAGAAGAGCGTGCACAGGAGATTGCTACAGATCTTTTTGGTATTACGAAAAATACTTTTAGAAAAGGGCAGATTGGTGCTTGGAAGCATGAGTTTACGGCAGAACATAAAGAGCTGTTTAAGCAGTATGGTGGTGAGCTGTTAATTAAGCTCGGATATGAAAAAGATCTTGATTGGTAAGATAGATATTATTTTAAATACATGGAGAATCTTTTATGTTTAAGTTAAAAGTATTGATACTGGTTATTTTATTGTGTCAAATACAAAAAACACTTATAAGTTCTTCTTATTCGGTTATAACTATTCCCAAATGCGGCACTCATTTACTCGAAAAATGTATAAATTTAATTAATAATTATAAATGGAATCCTCCAATTTTGAATGATCCATTATTAAATTTTACATCTTCTTTTATAGCAAGAAAAGAAGATCTTATTACTGAAATTTTAGAACAAGAGTACGAGTATGTTTATGGTCATTTACCTTATACCCCATTAATGAGTGATGTCTTATTTAAAAAATATGATAAATTAATTTTTTTAATTCGTGATCCTCGAGATCAACTGCTTTCTTTTATTAATTTTAATGGGAAAACAGAAATTTTTTCTGATATAAAAAATTTTAACAATATTCTAAGTTCTCTAATAACCGGTTCAAAAAAAACAGTTTTTATTTCTTCCATTCGTAATCATCAAAAAAATTATGCTAATTTTATATGGAATTTTGGTCTAGCTGAATTTTATTATTTATTTGTTCCATGGATAGATCAAAAAAATTGTTACACTATTCATTTTGAAAGTCTGGTCGGAGAAAATGGCGGAGGATCATTAGAAAGTCAACTTGAAGCAATTAATAGTATAGCGAATGCTATTGGTAGAAAGATTTCAAATGAACGTGCAAAACAAATTGCTTGCGAATTATTTGGAGGAACATTTACCTTTAGAAAAGGGCAGATTGGTGCTTGGAAGCATGAGTTTACGCCAGAGCATAAAGAGCTTTTTAAGCAGTATGGTGGGGAGCTGTTGATTAAGCTTGGGTATGAAAAAGATCTTAATTGGTAATAGTAAAGAAGGCCTATGTTCTTATTGTTTTTTCTGTTTTTACTAAAAAGTAGTTATGGGTATCAAGATGCCTATAAAAATTATTCTGTTACAACAGGCCAAGAACATGCAGTTCTTGTTATTGGTTACAATAGGCCGAATTATTTAAGTGAATGTATAAAGTCGCTTGAAAGAAGCCAAGAAACTAATACTATCTGTTTTATTTTTGCTCTTGATGGTGGCCCAGAAGCAACTCAAGAAGAAAATAGTGAGCTTATTAAGCAGGCGCTCTTTAAAAATAAAATAATAATGCTACGCAAACATAATTATGGATGTCCTAAAAATCATATTGATGCTCAACGTTTTGCCTTTGATTGGTGTAAATTTAAAAAAGTAATCATCTTGCAAGAAGACATGCGAGTAACATCCGGTTTTGTCCCCTTTATGTTTAATTTTCATAACTGGGCTGCAAAAAATTATACTAATATTGGCGCAGTAGAAGCCTCGTCTTTTTCTTTTTTATCTGCAGAAGATAAGAAAAATAACAATAATCTCGTAGCAGAGGATGATGCTTGGTGGCTTTTTAGATCTTACTGCATAGACTCTTTTGCTTGGGATACTATTAAGCCAATTCTTTATACCTATGAGTCTCTTCTTGATAAAATTCCACTTACTGATACGTATTCCCAAATTCGTTCAAAACCAGAATTATGGGAAGAATCTTATAGAATTAAAGAATGGACAGATTCTTTGTTGCAGGAAAATAAGTCGATAGCACCATCTAGCATATCCCATTTTATTTCAAACAATTATGCTTCGTGGTATTTTAGATTTGGTCTTTTTAATGAAGATAATATTATGGCTCTTGCTTTTTATCTGCACAATTTAGTTAAGTTAAGGCCACTTGCCGCTAGGGCTTTACATAGTGGAGAATTTGGAATTAGTTCCGATGTCTCCAAGAGAGAGTGTGATAGATTAAGGGGAAAAGTAAACTTAGATGAGATGCCAGGTGATCATATGATAGAGAATTTCAATCTAGTAAAAGATGAACACTATCAAATTTTTTTATCTCTTCTTGGGGAATAAAAAACTTAGAATTTCATGAAATAAGAATACTAATTACATTGAAGTATGAAAAAGCTTCTAATTGATAAAAAGGAAAAATATGAAAAAACTTATGTATCTATTTTTAAGTTTTTTTTTGAATGTTAATTTATTGAGTGTTTTACTCATAAGTATACCTAAAAGTGGAACACATCTTTTATTTAAAACAGTAAAAAATATTACAAACAAAGATGTTATATTAGAAAGAAACACGCCATCTTACTTGGGAGATCATGGCCATAATTTATATAATATAACAGTTAAAGATTTAGATTTTTATCTTACGCTTCATCAATCAAGCTCATTACATTCTCATCTAAAATATACTAAAGAGAGTGAAGATCTTCTTTTAAATAAAGAGTATAAAGTTTTATTTAACATGAGAGATCCCAGAGATCTAGCTGTTGCGCGCGCTTATTGGATAAAAGCTTTGCCTGAATATTTTCCTGGTAGTATAGATCAAACCTTACAAGAAATATTAACCAATAATATAGTTAATATTGCTAATTTCTATAATACTTGGTTGCCATGGATGGATTATCCTTATGTCCTTACCATCCGCTTTGAAGACCTTGTCGGTTCTAAAGGTCGCGGCAATGATTCTCGGCAGCTTGCAACAGTAAAAGCTATAGCAAAGCATCTTTCAGTTGAACTATCAGAAGAGCGTGCGCAGGAGATTGCTACAGATCTTTTTGGAATTACTAAAAACACCTTTAGAAAAGGGCAGATTGGTGCTTGGAAGCATGAGTTTACCGCAGAGCATAAAGAGTTATTTAAGCAGTATGGTGGAGAGCTATTGATTAAGCTTGGGTATGAAAAAGATCTTAATTGGTAACGCATAGATTTGATTGAGGGGATCCGTATAAGTTCTAGGTAATAGATAGAATTTATACGGACCTTTT
Source organism: Candidatus Babeliales bacterium (assembly GCA_964202625.1). Classification (GTDB taxonomy): domain Bacteria; phylum Babelota; class Babeliae; order Babelales; family Babelaceae; genus CAXNJL01. Next base: position 6,331 of record CAXNJL010000001.1, read on the forward strand.
GGAAATTTAACGGTTTTATTAAAAATAAAACTAGCTTTATCTACAGAGAAAAGGTAAAATCAACCACAAAGATTAAAATATTCTCATACTTTGCGGTGGATTAAACATGTTTAAGCGTGCTATCTTAAAAAAACTTTCAAAACTCATTACTCTTACCCCTGTAGTGCTTGTGAATGGTGCTCGTCAAACGGGGAAAACAACTTTGGTAAAGCAGGATATCGATAGTACAAAATATACGTATATTACTTTTGATGATGCTTATTCGTTTGCTCTTGCCAAAAGCAATCCTCAAGGTTTTATAGAAAGTCTTTCTAAGCCAGTAATTTTAGATGAAGTACAAAGAGTTCCTGAGCTTTTTATAGCGATAAAAAAAGATGTTGATGAGCATAGAATGCCCGGAAGATATATTCTTACCGGATCAGCGAACCCTTTATTATTGCCACGCTTGGGCGATAGCTTGGCTGGTCGTATGATGCTTTTGGATTTATATCCACTTTCTCAGGGTGAGCTCATGCAAGAGTCGGAAAGATTTATTGATTGGGCATTTAGCCAAGAAGCTTATGTGTCTAGAGGCAAAGTAGATACCAAAGAATCTCTTTATACGCGCATTGTAGCTGGAGGGTATCCTGAAATACAATCTATAGCTCCAGAAGATCGAGATTTATGGTTTGAAGCATACATTACTACTATTTTATATAGAAATGTACAAGATATAGCAGAAGTTGAAAAGCTTACAGAATTTCCTCAACTGTTAAGACTTTTGGCAACACGTGTTGGTAATCTTTTAAATGTTTCAGAAATTGCTGCAGCCAGTAAAATTCCTGTAACGACAGTTAAGCGATATCTAGCTCTTTTGGAAACTATTTTTTTAATAAAATTCCAGCAACCTTGGAGCTCAAATCTAAGCTCCCGGCTTATTAAATCTCCTAAAGTTTGCCTGCTTGATACAGGGTTACTTTGTTTTTTACTTGGCATTACCACAGAAAGAGCTTTAAAGAATCCGCAGCTCATGGGGCCGATACTAGAGAATTTTGTTTTAGCAGAATTGTTAAAACAAGCTACCTGGAATAATCATCGAGTACAATTCTATCATTTTAGAACTACCCAGGGTATAGAAGTTGATATACTCTTAGAAGATGCTCAGGGGAATAGAGTAGCAATAGAAGTAAAGAATAGCAGCTCTATAGCGCTTTCAGACTTTAAGGGATTAGCATATCTTCAGGAGCTTTTAGGCGATACGTTTATACGCGGCATAATCTTATATACAGGCAATGTACCAGTAGCTTATAATAAACAGATATCAGCATTACCCGTATCTGCTTTATGGAATACGCTTTAAGTATTTTTGCCTATTTACAAAAAAAATGAAAAGCGTAATGTGTAAGATAAGTATCTATACGTATAATAAAGGACAACAATGTCGGTGCAAAAGCATATATTTCCAAAATATCTGGTAGTAGAAGGTAATATTGGAGCAGGAAAATCAACTTTTTTAACTATGCTTAAAAAGTATCTTAACGTACACATTGTGTACGAACCGTGTGAGCAGTGGCAAAATGTTGGTGGAGAAAATCTTCTAGCTGCTTTTTATAAAGATACCCCTCGCTGGGCTTATACGTTTCAAACATATGCTTTTATAACGCGCATTTTGGCGCAAGAAGCTGCATCTGTTGTGCGCGATCATAAAATTCAAGTACTAGAAAGATCGGTCTATTCCGATAGGTTTTGCTTTGCAAAAAACTGTTATGAATCTGGCCTTATGAGTTCTTTGGAATGGAAGCTGTATACCGAGTGGTTTGCTTGGCTTACTGAAAAATATGTACCGATTCCTTCGGCTTTTATTTACTTACAGACCGATCCTGAGATATGCTATAAAAGGCTCTTAAAAAGAAACAGAACTGAAGAAAACTTAGTGCCGTTAGAGTATATACAAAAAATACACGAAAAACATGAATCCTGGCTTATTGATAAACAGTTTGACAGTGGTATAAACTTAAGAGATGTTCCGGTGCTTGTTCTTTCATGCAATAATGATTTTGAAAAAGACGAACAAGAACAAGAACGATTAATAGAAAAAATTATAGTGTTTTGTAAAGAAATGTTTGATATGCCAGCTCATGAGCTTAAACGATAAAGGATATAACATGATAGAGACATTTGACGCAGCTGTATATGTAAAAATAGCAGCTTATTTGGGCGCAGCTTTTGTGGTTGGTATAGGTTCCATAGGGCCTGCAATAGGCCAAGGAAGAATTGCATCTGAAGCATGTAAAAATATTGGCAAATATCCAGAAAGCGCTGGAAAAATACGTACCGCAATGATTATTGGCTTAGGCTTAGTAGAGTCATGCTGTATTTATGCATTTATAATAGCTCTTATATTGCTTCTTAAATCATAACTGAGATACAATGGATTTTTCTATTACTATCACTCTCTTTGTTCAGGCTATACAGAGTATTCTTGGTTTATATATACTCGGCCGATTTTATATTGGTCCTGTTGTCCAAGAGCTGATGGCAGAAGATCTGCTTGCTCAACAATTAGAAGCTCAGATTACTGTAGAAAAACAGAGAATAGAGAAAGAAAAAGAGCAGCAGAGCTTGTATGTTTTGCAGCAACATACTAATCTTCAGGCCCAACTACAAGAAGATACGGTGATTTTGCAAGAAAGTTCCATTGATGTACATCTTGAAAAAATAGAACTGCCTAAGCCAGAAGAAACAATAGATCTTTTTACAGCAGCTCTTATTGATGAGGTTAAGCTTCCATGATGATCGATATAGTTTTTAACAGCATAAATTTTTTAATATTTCTAGGCTTAGCTACCTATGCCTTTTTTGTATACCTAAAACCAATAGGTTTAAAAGCCCTTTTGAGCGAGCGTGAAGAGAAGTGTGCAAGAGAAGAAGTATATAAAGATTTACTTATAATAACAGAAGAGCTGAAAAATAAAGCAGAAGAAGATCAGAAGTTTTTTATCTACTTACAACAAAAAGTAACTTTGTGGCAAGAAAAAAAAGCTTTATTAGTGCAGGATAAAATAGTAAAACAGGTTGCCTTGCAGCAAAAAATAGATAAAAATGCAGAACAAAAAATAAGAGACAGCATACTTTTTATGGCGCAAAAAACGGCATTTGAATCTGCTTATATAAAAGTAGAAAAAGAACTCAGAGACTCTTTTAAGGATCATCAACAACAAGAGCTCTATCTGGATACACTTGTAGCGAAATTAGTATCAGATGATAGATAAATTACTTGCACGTCGCTATGCACAAGCCTTTTTTAATCTCTTTGGACATGCTCTTTCTCAAGAAAGCATCTATGCTTTAAAAGAATTTTCTTTGTATATCAAAGAGCATAAAGCTGCTTTTTCTTATGTAAAAATCGCTTTGATTGATGATGAAGATAAAGTAACTATAGTAAATAAACTTGCTCACAAGTACCAGCTAGATAAAATGTTAGAACCATTACTGTATGTTTTAGCTAAAAGTAAAAGACTGGAAATTTTGCCTTTGGTGAGTGATCAGATTGTGGTTTTATATAACACTTATCATGATCTTTCTGTTTTTTCCATAGAAACATCAAGTGCACTTAATCAAACACAGGCGGCTTTAGTTATAGATTTCTTAGAAGCACAAACAAAGAGTACTGTTCAGCCTAATTTTGTAGTTAATACAACATTAATAGCTGGCATAAGAGCGCTCAGCGATACCTATTTGTGGGAAAATTCCATACTTAAAAAATTAAAAAATATTACTACTATTACACGTAAGGGATAACTGGATCATGCAGATAAAAAACAGTGATTTAGTCTCGTTATTTGAAGAATCGTTATTAAAGGCAAAAACTTCTGATACCGCTCTTGATGAAATAGGCTTGGTTATCCAAGTCGGAGATTCAATGTGCAAAGTCCACGGACTTGTTAATGCTATGTTTGGCGAGCTTATTTCTTTTGAGAGTGGCAACCAAGGTATTATTTTTGATCTGGGGGAAGATTTTGTTTCTATTTTCTTATTAGCTTCGCCACATCCGGTAACAGAATTAGAAGTTGCAAAACGAACCGGCTCGGTTTTTAAAATACCTGTTGGCATGGAGCTGCTTGGAAGAATTGTTAATATTCATGGCGATGCAATTGATGGATTAGGCAAAATATCTTGCCCAGAGATGCGGCCTATAGAAGCTAATATTCCTGGAATAGCAGAAAGAAGTCCCGTAAACGAGTCACTAGAAACAGGCATTTTGGCTATTGACGCATTAGTTCCTATTGGTAAGGGGCAACGAGAACTTATTATTGGTAATCGCAATACAGGTAAATCGGCTCTTGCTATTGATACTATTTTGCATCAAAAAGGCAAAAATGTTTTTTGTATCTATGTATGTGTTGGTCAACGCCAATCTACTATCGCACGTTTAGCGCATACTTTAGAACAAAACGGATCATTAGAATACACGGTTATAGTTGCAGCTGATGCAAGCGAGGCTGCTTTAAATAGGTATCTTGCGCCTTATGTAGGTTGTAGTATCGGCGAGTATTTTATGCATCAGGGTCATGACGCGCTTATTATTTATGATGATTTAAGTGAGCATGCAATTGCTTATAGAGAAATGTCATTACTTATGCGTCGACCACCAGGAAGAGAAGCGTATCCGGGCGATGTCTTTTATTTGCATTCACGTTTGCTAGAAAGAGCTGGAAAATTAAAAAGCGGCGGTTCTTTAACTGCGCTTCCTATTGTTCAGATTCAAAGTGATGATATAACTGCTTATATACCAACAAATCTTATATCTATCACCGATGGACAGATTTTTTTAGATACAAAATTATTTAATAATGGGATACGTCCTGCTGTTAATATTGAGCTTTCTGTCTCGCGTGTCGGCAGAGCTGCTCAAACTAAGGCTATGAAAAAAATGACCGGTTCGCTTAAGCTTGAACTTGCGCAATATAACGAATTAAAAGATTTTTCTCAGTTTGGTACAGAATTAGATCAGATTTCTCAGCATAGAATTAAGCGTGGCGAATCTGTTATAGAACTTCTTAAACAAAAAGAACATACAACCTATTCTTTTGTAGATTCATCGCTTATGCTTTTTTTATTAAAAGAGGGTTTTCTTGATTCTCTGGCAAAAAAAGAAATTTATAGGTTTACTTCGCAGTTTATAAGTTATGTAAAGTTAGTTTACTCTGAAATCTATGATCGTATTTTACGTAGTCGAGATATAACTGATGCTGATTATGCAGAAGTTCTTGCCATAGCTAGAGAATTTAGTAAAATATAATATATATGTGCCCATAGCTTCCGACTACGCCAAGGCTTCGACGGACAGGCAGCAGGCAGGAAAAGTATAGAAAAATTATATATGTGCCCATAGCTCAGCTGGATAGAGCAACGGATTTCTAATCCGTAGGTCGTAGGTTCGACTCCTACTGGGCACACCAGTCATTCGTTTCGCGAATGCCTGGCAGGCCAGCCTCTAAAATACACATTACTTTACAGTTCTTCTAGGCTATATCTTTTTGACAAACTCAGATTTCAAGCCCATCTTCCCAAATCCATCAATTTTGCAATCAATATTATGATCTTCGTCGACCAACCGTATGTTTTTCACTTTTGTACCAGCTTTTATGCTCGATGAACTCCCCTTTATTTTAAGGTCCTTGATGAGCGCTACAGAGTCACCATTATTCAAGATGTTTCCATGAGCATCTTTGACAATCTTTGTATTTTCAGCCTTATTGCTTTCTACTTCTTGGCTCCACTCATGAGCACATTCTGGACACATTAAAATTCCATTATCTTCATACGTATATTCTGAGCTACATTTTGGACACTGTGGTAGATTAATCATTAGGTTATTTCTCTTACTAGTTATTGTTAAGTTTGTATTTTACAAGCGTGACTTTATCTGTTTGATTACGGATCTTTTCATTAGTTACAGATTTTCATTTTAGCGCTCTCTTTTAAGATCATATATCTGCACATAGTGCCTGTCTAGTTTTAGTCTTTTCTTTTTTCTCGCGCTCGATTCTGATGAATAATACATGGTTATAGTGATATTAAATAGCGCAAACAATTTTTGAATCGCATTAAGTCTTATGTTATACTGCTAACGTACTTTTCTTATGGCGCCAACCAGTTGCCGCAAGAATTGTACAAGTAAAGCAGTGTTTTAATAAAATAATATACGTAAAGGATTTGCATGAGAATAACATTAAAATTTTTATTTTTGCTTTTATGTACTAAAATAGTCTTTTCTCAAGAAGATGGTAAAAGCACTATCGATAAAATCGGTGATGGATTAGCATGTGCTAAATCTGGAATAGTAATAGCGCAAACTGCTCATCTTTTGTTTAAATATGCTAACCCGGGCCCAGTAGAAGAATTAAGGCAACTGCTACTTAATCAGCAGATAAAAATTTTAAAAACAGAAGAGGAACTTTTAGCCTGTGTCGCAATAAATGCATATGGTAATCGCAAAGAAGACGAATTGCCGATTGATTGCGATGAAACAGCCAGGTCATTTGCAGAGGTTGCTGGGCTAGTAAGGCACGATGTCTTTCGATTAGAATTTAACTCAACAATGGAAGATCTTCCGCTAGTATCAAAAAAACAGTCAGAAAATCAAGGAATGTCTGGTTCAACAAAAGTTATTATAGGCGGGGCTATTGTAATTGGAGCTGCAGGAATATTTTTAATAGCTGCGCCAGATTTACTTCCAGCAACTGTAATATCTGAAAAAGCACGTGCAATAATCACGTCAATAAAAACCAGCTCTAGTGCTTTTAATAAACTTCCAGCTATAGATAAAATAAAAGTTACTGCAAAAGTAATAGGTGCTGCTGAGTTTATTCATGGATCAGCACAATATGTGAGGCCTTATGTATTTGAAAATGCTCAAGAAGAGTTAATAAGACTTACGAGTATGCGGGAAAAAAGACCATCGCTGCGCGATAGAATTAAAGAAGTTCATTTTCCCGTAAATTACTGATGATGCATATACAAAATAATATTTTTATTTGTATAATAAGTTTTGCTTGATTATAAATTTTTAAAATGGGCTCATATATATGTTGAAGAAATCATTCGTAAGTTTAGTTTTGATGGTTATTATTTCTGGGTGCGGTCAAAGTGTTGAGCAAAAAACAGATATACTAAAAACAAAAAATATAACTGATTTTTCTGTTGGGCATTATCCCTATAGTTTACCAAAACTTTTGTACGCATATGATAGTTTAGAGCCTTATTTAGATGCAAGAACTATGGAAATACATTACGCAAAACATCATCAAGCATATGTTGATAATCTGAATAAAGCTTTAAAAGAATACCCTGAACTGCATAATAAAGATCTTGGTGAATTGCTTAAGTATCCTGAGCAAATCCCGCAAGCTATTAGAACAGCTGTAATAAATCACGGCGGTGGTCATTATAATCATAGTTTTTATTGGATAAGCATGTCGCCTGATGGAGGAAAGCTTCCTCAGGGTTTATTGGCTAAAAAAATAGATCAAGATTTTGGTAGTTTTGATCTATTTAGAGAAAAATTTATTGATGCAGCAAAAACAAAATTTGGTAGCGGCTGGGCTTGGTTATGTTTAGATAAAAATAACAAGCTCGTAGTAACTTCAAGCTCAAATCAGGATTTGCCCCTTAAAGACGATCTGCAACCATTATTAACTTTGGATGTTTGGGAGCATGCCTATTATTTAAAATACCAAAATAAAAGATCAGATTTTATAGATGCATGGTGGAATGTAGTTAATTGGGCGCAAGTTGAAGCTTATCTCCCGGAACTCTTTTTTTGATCCTGCCAAAAAACTTATCATATTTTTTATTTTTATATGCATACTTATTTTTCTTATCCAAATCTATTTTTATGTATATTGTATAGCGCATTATATGATTTTCATAGAGTCTACTATGCGATTTTCATAAACTTACGCCGAGATTGCAAAAATCCGGCTTTTTTAGGATCAGATTTAAAAATCTGTGAGTGGTAAAAATTAGGCTTTCATCTCTGTAAGCATACCAGGCAATCTGGTAAGAAAAGGGCTTAGCAAATATTCTATATGCATAATAGGCCTGCCGTAAAGAGTTACGTGCTTTTGCTTAACTTTAGGATTTTTAGAAAATACGCGACCAGAAAAAAGATCTTGTGATTTATTTTTATATAACCCCTGCATATCTGCAACTTGTATAAAGTCGCCATAAGAATAAAAAGAATAAACACTCTGGAAAAAGTGATCTTGAGTATATTTTTTGGTTGCTGTTTGTACCGGACAAGCAAGCAGTATAAGTTCATCTATTTTAAACTCTGTATGTGCTTTGCTCCCAAGATGTTTGTTTATTTTAGCAAGATTCAGAGCAACGTTACCGCCATGGCTATGCGTAATGATTTTTATAATGGGCGCTAAGCCATAGTTTTGTTTATATTCTTTAACCAGTTTTTCTAAGCCACCATATAAATCTAGCGCTGCTTGTTTGCGAGCATCAAAACATAATAGTCCAGACCAGCCAAAAATATAAAAATCATGAAATGGAAAATTTTTAGGATCGGTACTACTTACAATATTTACTATTTTTCTTATACCGTAACTCTTATGTAACTTTTGAGCAGGGTATAAGCCAGGAGGGCAACTGAGTGCTTTTGTGATAAAATCAATATGATATCTACGAGCAGCGCTGGTTGTTCCATGAACCCAAACAGTAAGTATGGGCCGAGATTGTTCTGCGCTTGCAGGTAAAAAACTAAAAAAAAGAGAAAAAAGTACTGATAATGTATAGCTGCGCATAGTTTTTCCTGTTTATCTAAGATGTGGGATATAGGTATAAGTATACAGTGAATAGAAATAAGTAACTACCCCCCCTGTTGCTGCAACAAAAAAAAAGATATATAATTGTAATAGTTCCCAATACATCTATTTTCAATAGCACCATGAGGTTTTTTTATGAATACTGTCGAAATTATAACTGCATTTAATCAACATGATCAAATACCTTACAAGGCTATTTTATCTGCTATAGAGCATAAGCAAGAAGTTACTCCTGCTTTATTAGCGTTTTTTAAAAATACCATTAAAAACTATAAAGCTGAAAGAGAAGAAGGCCCTGCTTTTCTTATTACGTTAGCATTATTAGCTCAATTTAGAGAAAAAGCTGCTTTTGATGATCTTATGACATTAATAAATCTTCCAGAAGAACATGTAGAAGAACTTCTTGGATTATTCTCAGATGAGCTTCCAACATTTATAGTTTCTTTGTATAACGGTGATCTTGCTTCTATTAAAGCAGTCATAGAAAATACCACACTCTCTGCTACGGTAAGAGGAGCTGCTCTTAACAGCTTGCTTGGTCTTTTTGCTATTGAAAAAATGAGCCGTGAAGAACTCGTTACTTACTATAGATCTTTATTAACATCTTCTCTTATTGAAGATGAAGATTTTGTATCTATACTTATAGAAGATATATATTCTCTCTATCCAACAGAGCTTCAAGCAGATTTACTCGCTTTGCTTGCTAAAAAACCAGAATGCTCTCTTTTTGTAACACAAGAATCAGTTGAAGAATTGTTCAATGAATACAGCCAAGAAGATCATTTAGAAGCTGAAATTTATAGCAATATAGGCGTTCTTCCTGTGTACAATGCTATCCCTCTTATAGAAAATCTCTATGAAGGTGATATGGACGAAGAAAATCTTGAAGATTTTATGTCGACCTTAGAAATTGACGAAGAAGAAGATAGCTGTTGCCAAGACAGCGATAAAGATTGTTGCGATTCTTAAGAATCAAA
>CAXNJL010000002.1:0-16004 GCA_964202625.1 Candidatus Babeliales bacterium
TGGATAACGATAACTACGATATCGAATCATCTCATCGTGGCGTCCACGAGCATAAGCAGCTTCTAGTTCAGTTGTTTTTTTTACCTTAAAAGTCGCTGATACGAGATAATACTCTTGCTCAAATAATTTTGATTGATCATAGCCAAAACAGAACCATGCGTTATCAACTACGTGTATTTCACCAGTAGCTTTTTCTATAACTTCTGCAGAAACTAAAAATTGGCTGAGAAGAAAATTAAAATAATGAATATTAATATATACTGATCCACCAACCGTACCAGGTATACCAGAAAATTCTTCCAACCCAATAAGATTATGAGATAAGCAATAGGTTATAAGCTCTGCGCAGCTGACTCCTGCTTGGGCAGTAACCAGTTCGTGATTTTGATCATAGGTAGATCGAGTTATGTTTTTTAAGTGTGGCCGTATAACTATGCCATCAAATCCATCATCACTAATTAAAATATTTGCGCCTTCTCCCAACATAAAAATAGCGAGATCATGTTGTTTTGCAAACAACATAGCGTCTTGAAATTCTTCAGGAGTAGTCGGCTCAACATACCATCGCGCAGGACCACCAACTTTAAACCAGCTTTTATCTTGGAGCGAAATATGTTCTTGATAGAGTAATTTTTTTTCAGACACAGCTTTTCTCCTTGAGAAAATAAAATATTACAGAGCTACATGTGTTGGTATAGTTCTTACGGCTACTTGGCCTGTTAGTACTAAATCTGCACACAGTTGCGAACAGGTATTATGATATTTGGGTGAACAATCATTACATACAATAATACGCGCATTGCAACGAGTATTAACACAGTTAGAACAAGCATCATGTTTTACAGAACAAAATAGACAAGCTCCTACTGTTTCTTTATTGATAGTAACCGTCACACGGCCATCAAATACATAATTGCTGCCTTTAAAATAACCATCAGGATAGTGCTCAACGTAACGACAGATACCACCTTTGATATGATATACTTGAGCCGCTGTTTTTTTTGTTTTTAAATAAGCAGTAGCACGTTCACAACGAACACCGCCCGTACAGAACATCATAACTTCTTTGTCTTTAAACAAGTCAACATGCGTATCTATATATTCAGGGAAATCTCTAAAATTTTCTATAGGAGGTATAACCGCACCTTCAAACGTACCAATTGCTGATTCGTAGGTATTCCGGGTATCAAGTATAACAAGATTGTCTTTTTTTTGAGCTATAAGATTATGAGCTTCTTCAGGAGTAAGATAGATTCCAGCATCATCCGCGCTGAGATCTTTTGGATCTATACCCATGCGAACAATTTCATTTTTTATTACAATTTTCATACGAGGGAAACAGTTCGAACCGCCATCGCTTATCTTAAAATCTATATCAGAGAATAAAGAGTTTTCTAGCATGGCTGCTTGATAGTTCTCAACAGCTTCTTGCGAACCACCAACAGTACCATTAATGCCTTCATGAGCAATAATAATACGGCCAGTAAGATTAAGCTGAGCACATAATTCTTTTTGCCAAGCTTGCATACCTAACGGATCATGGATAGCAACATATTTGTAATAAAGAAGAATTTTTCCCATAATAATTTCCGTAAAATGCATAAAAAGAGGTATACTATATTTTTATACAGTATACCTCTTTTTATGCTTATTTTCTACTCGTCACTCATAGCGCTAAAAGTAGGTAATTCCTGACTTTCATCTGACATAAAAGAATGTGGGGAAGGAGAAAAAGCTTCTGGGGAAAGGGGTCTTTGATAATCTATCAAAGCATACGGCTCAAGAACCTTAGCCATCTCAGGAAAGCCCCCTTCCAGAGCTACTTGATAAGCAGCAGCTACATTCAAACCAGCTCTTGCATCATTCCTAAGCAATAAAGCTACAGCTGCTGGTTGATTAGAACTATAAGCCTCATAAAGCGGTGTTTCATGACAACTTGCTCCACACTGATCAACAGATGCATTAAAATTAATAAGTAATTTCATAGTATCTATATAACCCTTGCTTGCAGCTTCTAATAAAGGAGCAATCCTATAACTAGATTTATCATAAGAAGGATTAGCTTTATTTTCCAAAAGAAGCTTTGCCATTTCAGGATTATGAATAGCATAATTCAAAGGCTTAGTTTTCTGACTAACGTGTTTCCCAGTAAAAATTGTATCGACAGAAAATTCTCCACTATCTAGCGTTTTTTTTACTATCTCTATATTTCCATTAACTATATTTTCTTTGAAATCTGCTAAACGGTAAGCATTAGGTTCAGCAGCAGCTGCTTTTATAGATTGATTAGTTAAAGACAGTAAAAAAGCCGTAGCTAAAAATATTTTTTTTGTATTTTTCATGATGTTTTCCCTTAGGGTGAAAGTATTAAATAGTACTCATAGAATACTTTAATTTTACAAAAAACTCAAATGTTGCTTGGTGTTACTTAATAGCATGACCAGACTTTTTGTTTTGTTGTTTCTCTAAAAATAAGATAAACTTATATTTTAGCTATTTTGCCAAATAATTCCATATAACTACCTATATTCTATGAAACATCGTTTTTATCCCCGTATGCATGCTGGCAGATTTTATAATTTTGCAGAAGAACATAATCCTGTTAATTTTGTACAATCAGCTTATATGTTTTTTAAGTTTTTATTAAAAAGACAGAATACTATTTTTAATAAACAAGAATGGATAAGCGAGAATCAACGTATATTGCCGCAAGAAAAACCATCTATAAGCTGGATTGGTCATGCTACTTTTTTGATACATATAAACGGAAAAACTATTCTCACCGATCCGGTATTTGATGATCTTTCTTTTCTTTTTAAGCGTATTAATAAACCGGGCATTGCTTTTGATCTACTGCCTAAAATAGATATAGTTCTTATTTCTCATAATCATTGGGATCATCTTGATATTTCTTGCCTTAAAAAAATCTACAAGCTTTATAAGCCAGAAATATTAGTGCCTATGGGGGACAAAAAAACATTAGAATGGCACGGGATAAAAACCGTAAAAGAGTATATGTGGTGGGAACGTGAAAGTATTGCTGGCATAGAATTTTCTTTTTTACCAGCTTACCATTGGTCACAAAGATCGTTATTTGATAGAAATAAATCGCTCTGGGGGAGCTGGATGATCCGCCATGATAGTTTTACTATCTATTTTGCAGGAGACACTGCTTACTCTCAACACTTTAGCGCTATTGCTCAAGAATTCAGTTCTATTGATATTGCGCTTATGCCTATTGGTCCCTGTGAGCCTAAAAAATGGATGCGCTTATCTCATGCAACAGCAGAAGAAGCAGTGCAAGGCTTTATGGATCTTAAGGCAAAACATTTTGTTCCCATGCATTGGGGAACCTTTCATTTTGGCCTTGATGAAATTATTTTGCCTATAGAACGATTAGTAAAAGAATGGGAGATGCAAGAACTTGCTCAAAAAGAGAATTTCTTGCATCTCTTAAAATTAGGTGAACAGAAAATATTTTTTTAAAATAAGCTTAGAGCCTATTCAAAAAAATAACGATAAAAATACTGTCCGTTTGCTTCATCACCTAAAAAGAGATTTTCATGCTCAAGTAATTCTTTAAAATCAGGATTAACTCTTGTCAACTGCTTTTGCTCTATTGATCTTCTGCAAATAGGACATTTTAAATCAGAAAGCTTCCATTCAGCACGAGCATTAGAAATTAAAGAAAGAGCACAGCCGATATGAATACCATGCAAGCAACGATTAAAAAGCATACAAGATTGAGCATCTTGATTATTTTTTATAGTATAATCAAGCTCACATAAACAAATCGGGCAAAAATCTATCTCACGAGTAATAGCTACAGGCAAAACAAGCTGAATTTCAGGTTCCATAGCAAGAGTAGTAAGAGATAGTAAAGACAAACAAAATAAAAATAGTTTCATAAAAGCCTCATAGATATACTATAAAAATAACTCTAGCCAGAGTATCATTATTAGATCAATAAATACAGGATAAAAAATATGCTTAATAACAAAATCGCCTTTATAATACACCTAGCATTTTTATGCACACCAACAACTATCTTTTCTGCATCAATAAAAAAAAAGATAGAATACAGCGAAAAACCATTAGTGTGCGATTTTTCAGACTGTATATTTAGATCAATTTCACCAAAAAGCTTACAAAGCCATATTAAAACCAATCATACTGCATACACAGAATATTTTTGCGACTATCCAAGATGCGAATTTAGTACAAAATATCAAAACAGTATAAAAGATCATAAAGAAAGACACAGAAAGAATAACAAGCAAGAAAAAATAAAAATTGCTCTTCCCCCAGAATTATTACAAAAAATAAAATATACGGCTTATCAATATAAAGCCCGCATACAGACCTTTGACTCTTTATTGTCTCCTCGTACAGAAGAAGAACATAAACCAGAAGTTTTTGAAGACCCCTGGTTACAAGAGATTTTGAAACAAAATAAAGAAGAAAACGAATTTCACTTTTGGGGTGCCGCAGATGACAACTAGCCAAAAAAGAGTATACTAGAACTATCTACCTATTTTATCTCTCAATAAAAGCTTTATCCCTAATGAATACCAAAATAAATCTTGATACTTTTGACGTTATTGTTGTTGGCGGCGGCCATGCTGGCATAGAAGCGGCATATGCTTCTGCACGCATGGGGCAATCTACAGCCCTTATTACTTTAAAACCTACTGGTGTTGGACAAATGTTTTGCAACCCTGCAGTTGGTGGAATAGGTAAAGGTCATATAGTTTTTGAAATTAGTGCACTTGGTGGCATAATGCCAGAACTTTGCACCAAAAGCTATTTACAAGCCCGCATGCTTAACACAAAAAAGGGTCCGGCTGTTCAAGGGTTAAGATTACAAATAGATAAAGTAGCGTACAATAAAGCCGCCTATGAAAAACTTTCTGTCACCAAAAATCTTACTATTATTGGTGATATGGTAGAAGAACTGATTATAGAAGAACCCACACATATTAAAGGGGTAAAAACACGTTCGGGCAAAATCTATTATGCTCCGAGCGTAGTACTTACCACGGGAACTTTTCTTACCGCTGTCACACACCATGGATTAGTAACCGCATCTTCTGGACCACAAGGAGAAGAAGCGGTAGATAAACTTACGCCGCAATTAAAAAATTTAGGTCTTTCTATGGGACGCCTTAAAACAGGAACGCCTCCTCGTTTATTACGCTCAAGCATAGATTTTTCTTCTATGGAAGTACAAGGATCAGACCAGCTGGAAGCTCTTTTTGAATTTGCTCCGCATAAAGTAGAACATAAAATGGACTGCTACTTAACCTATACCAATGAAAAAACACACGAAATAATTAAGAACAATTTTCATTTGTCTCCTATTTTTACGGGTAATATTAAGGGCACAGCGCCTCGCTACTGTCCATCTATTGAAGATAAAGTATGCCGCTTTGCAGATAAAAACTCACACCATGTTTTTGTAGAACCAGAAAGCGCTTCTAACGAAGAAATCTATCCAAATGGCATATCTACTTCGCTGCCACTAGAAATCCAAGAACTTTTTATTCGTTCTATAAAAGGATTTGAAAAAGCAGAATTTGTGCGGCCCGGCTACGCGATAGAATATGATTATGTATTTCCTAACCAACTTAAACATAGCTTAGAAGTAGCAACTATTTCTGGACTGTTTTTAGCTGGGCAAATAAATGGAACAACAGGATACGAAGAAGCTGCCGGACAAGGCATTCTTGCTGGTATTAATGCAGCACTTAAAAGCCAAAAGAAAGAACCGTTTACGCTTGATAGAAACATAAGCTACATAGGTATCATGGTAGACGATCTGGTAACACTTGGAGTAGATGAACCGTATAGAATGTTTACTTCTCGCGCTGAACGTAGACTTATACTCAGACAAGATAACGTTTTTAGTCGCCTTGGGCAGCAAGCATATGAGTTAGGGCTTATAGATACTCTTTTATATACGAGTATCCAAGAAGAACGATCTCTTGTAGAAGAAAGTTATAATCAACTTAATTTTGGAAAAAGTGCTGTTGAATTAGCTCAAAATATTGGTTTAGGCAATACTGAATTTGTGCGCGAAAAAATAATGGCTACGCTAAAACCAGAAGAGAGAAAAGAGCGAATCTATCAAAGTATTTATGCTGAAATTCTGTATGGGCCTTATGTAAAACGGGAACAAAAAGAAGTCGAAAAACTCCAACAATTTCAGACATTACGTATTCCTGCGCGCATAGATTATAGCCAAATCCCAGGACTTTCTATTGAGCTTCAACAAAAATTAACAAAATATACTCCAAAAACTATAGCGCAGGCTACTCTTATTCAGGGTATGACCCCCGCTGCACTTTCTTTGTTAATCTTTGTAGCTAAAAAAGAAACCTTGCATTTACAAGAAAAAGCAGAGTAAACTACACGCATATATATTTTTTTACCAAAAGGATTTCTATGAAAAACAAACATATACTCGTAGCTTTACTGTCTTGTTCTTATGCTTCTGTTTCTTATACAAGCGAGATGCATACTCAAATATTTGATGAAGAATCTCATGTAGAAGCTGGATCTGCTGCTGCAGTAACGCCACACGAACAAAAAATGGCTGATCAAATTGCAAAAGAACATGATGCAAAGCAACAACAAAAAGCTGAACCTAAAAAAGATGCTAAAGTTGCAAAAAAAAGTACAAAAAAAGACAAAAATAAAAAAACAAAAAAAGCTCATGAAGCTAGAAAAAAACATGTAAAACATGTTGACATGCAATAAGTAATAGACTTTAAAAAGGGGCATTTTTTAAAATGCCCCTTTTTTTGTAACTATACATGTTAATTATTATGGTTTTATGATAACCTATTCTATAGATTTCTCTAGATTTCTCTTTAAAAATGTTAACCTATATTTATTCGATTGATACCACTTTGAATCTTGCTATTGTTTGGGAAGACTTTCTCAAAATAATCAGAGAAGAGGTTGGAAGCCGTATTGTAGAAACTTGGTTTAAAGCGGTAACCTTATCCCATTGGGATGCCTCAAAAAAAACTATGTACATACAAGTACCTAATGCTTTTACAAAGCAATGGGTATCGACTCATTATACAAAACTTTTTCAGTATCATCTGGGTCGATTACTTCATCAAGAAGTAGTGCATATTCTTTTTATTGATGCATTTACCCAACCAGTAACAAAAAGCATTATTCCTACTTCAACTGCAATAGAAGTAACAGCTGAGTTACCACAAAGCAGCTCTACTACTCTTGCCATACGCCCTACCTCAAAAAATAAGGCGCCGCTTAATAATGATTATCTTTTTAAAAACTTTATTTTAGGGCCAAGTAATCAATTAGCCCATGCAGCAGCAGAGGCGGTTGCCGCATCTCCTGGAACATTGTATAATCCGTTATTTATTTATGGAAATTCAGGACTAGGAAAAACGCATCTTTTGCATGCCATTGGTAATCATATAAAAGCAACACGAAAAAAAATGGTAGTTTTATATCAAACAGCTGATCGATTTGTGAATGAGTTTATTAATGCGATTCGTTTTGATAAAATTGGGCATTTTGAAGCACGCTATAAAACGGTTGATGTACTTCTTATAGATGACATTCAATTTATTTCAAACAAAGAACAAACACAAGAAGCATTTTTTCATATTTTTAATGCTCTTTATGATGCCCAAAAACAGATTATATTTACCAGTGATTCTTTTCCTCGAGACATACAAGGTCTTGCTGAAAGATTAAGATCTCGGCTTGAAGGTGGTATGATTACTGATATTCAAACCCCTACACTTGAAACCAAAATAGCTATATTAAAGAAAAAAGCAGAATTACACAATGAACAGTTAAGTGACGAAGTTGCTTGTTTTATTGCTTCGTGTGCTCTTAATAATATTCGTGAATTAGAAGGGGCGCTCATAAGAGTTTTGGCCTTTTCTTCGCTCACGCAACAACCTCTTTCTATTGAAATTGCTCAAAAAGTTCTCTCTAAAGTAAAAGAAGCTCATACGCTTCCTATAAGCTTAAAAAAAATAGCTCATTTTATTGCTTTTCATTATTCTTTAAACATACAAGATTTGCGTTCTGCCAAACGAGATAAAGATTTATCGTTAGTGCGGCATATTGCAATGTATTTAATGAAAAAGATGACTTCTTCTTCACTGGCAGAAATTGCTACGTTTTGGCGCAGGAAAAATCATTCTACCGTAATTCATGCTCTTGAAAAGATTGAAAAAACAATACGTATTGATCCGAGTTTCTTAGGAATACTTGCCGATTTAGAACACAAAATAGTATCACAGAGCTAAAAATTCTGCAGGTGGATTTATTTGAAATTGTTTTCTATACTGTTTTGTTCTTAAAAATTTTTCTTGTGTAAATTTACCAATTAATTGTAAATACCATGATAAATAACCATCAAATTCTAACGGTTTTTTTAAACCTACAAGTGATGGGAAATGCTCTGTATCTATAAGTACAATTTTTTCAATTTTTTGACCACTAGAATCAAGAGAAAAATCTTCTAACATAAAATTTCCCATATGCGGATCTATACGGTTTCCGACTACGCGTGAAAGTTTTATTCCTAATTCTCTACTTGTTTTACTGCGCAAACTCAATTCTTTATTTGATGTAATTAAATCGGCAACCAGAGCGTATATTGCTGGAATTTGAATAATTTGCTCATCTATAGTATTTAAATTATAGGCTCTTAATTCAAGATATTTAGGCTCTTTTGGCAACCAAAACCATTTTCTTGGTGTATCTATTATTTCTGACCAATACGGATCTTTTTTTATCTGTTCTCGTATTATTTCTAAATTTTTAATACGGGTAAAGCCCATTAGATGTCGATTAATACCTCCGCCCATAAAATAAAAGAAATACGGCTGTACGCCTTTTGCGTAAGGCTTAATAAAACTTTCTGGTCGCTCTATAAATAATTTTAAAACAAACGGGTACTTTTTAAATTTCAATACAGCTAGACCGCAACGCAATTTTCTATTAAAATCTTGATTTTTTAACACAATAAAATCAGTATATTCTTTTGCTCGTGCATCTATTTCTAAGAGAAGCTTATTAATTAAAAGATCAAGCTCAGCTCCATTAGTTGTTATTTCTTTATTATTTCGATGCTCTATGTTTCCTTCAGGCAATAATCGAGAAAGTAAAAAGTCTTTATCAAATTTTTTCAAAATCTGTAATGATTCCATATGAGAAGCAAGTAATATGTTTTTTTTGGTAGATTCACCAACCCAATCAACTTCAATACGAGGCATCCAAAGTTCTTTTGGCCTATGAATACTACGAGTACCATAAATAGGGGCTTGCTGAATCAAACTATTACAAAAAAATAGTATATATAAGATCTTTAACACTTCACTCTCACTCGTAATAACTAATAATAGGAGTATTCTACCATTCTTTTAATACTTCTCACAAGTATCATACTAAAAAATATTGTTTTTTTTAAAAATTGTTTGCTAAGCTCTTTTAGAAAAGTAAGTATTCTAACCATGTTGCAGAGGGTTTGGTTATGGAGTCTCACAAAGATATATTTGTACGACATAATAAACTTTTTAAATCATTAAGTAGTCTTCCAGAAAAAATATTGGAAGCGCATCATCATGAGAAACTAACAGAACTTGTTCTTTATGAATTATCACATCCTGACTGTTTTAATTTTTCAAAAGCAGCCTATTTCATTAACAATCCAGACTTTAATCATTTACACGGAATTGCTGGCTTTCATAAAGCTGATCATAACCTATCGAGCACTCAGAATATTTGGCAAGAACCAGAAGCATTACATAACGCTATGGATGCTTCGGCCTTCCATAAAAAAGTACGTGAAATAAAAAAAGATTGTATAGGAAAAGAATGTATTGAGTTCGAGGGAGAAAAAAATAATAACGCTATAACATGCTTAGGTGAAGAATTACACTTTGTGAATCCTTCCCATTTTTCTTGGAAAACGAAACATAACAATCAGGCAATTTTACTTTTTGAGCATGAAAACAGTTCAGAAAAAGAGGCATACTCAGAAGAATTACTACGCACTGTTTCTTTACTAGGATTTTGTGGCATATATTAAAAGCAACTAAAAACTATACTATGTTGCATAAGAATAGAGTTTTTTAATAACTGCTCTCGTAATTTATTATGCCATATTTTAATCTGGTTACCAAAAGTTAATGCTGCAATGATTTTATTACTGCTCATAGTATTCTTGTGCATGCACTTGCAGCTTTTTTAATCGTTCATGGCGATAAGAGCGAATGTGCTCAGCAATCATCTTTCCTAATTCAAGCTCTCCCATTTCAAGTTCATCTTCTAAGAAAACAGCTTTATCTTTTATGCTAATTTCTTCACCTAAAAACTCATCTGCTCTTTTAGCGCGTTCTTCTGCAAAAGCTAATTCTACGAGTTCAACTCTTTGATCATCAGTAGCAACATATCTATTTCTATCTACAAAATCAGCTCCATTACGCCCCATAGCTGCTCCTGCATCAAGTAATATATAAATACTTGGTAAAATTAGATTAGATTCATCATCATCTAAAGAAAAATATTTCGACACAGCATATTCCAAAGGAGTCATATCTTGATTGTTTATGAGTTCTAAATTAATATTATGGCCAACAAAAGCTTTCACCACATTATCATGGCCCAAATCAATAGCTGCATAAAGAGGCAAATCCCCTTCCGTATCTGGTATCGTTTGATCAGCAAACTTTTCTAATAAAAGATTAACTGTTTCTGGTTGATTATATAATGCAGCAGCAAACAAAAGAGTTTCACCTTTTTTATTTTGTGCATTTACAGCTAAGCCTTCTTTTAAGAAAAGATTTACCATAGGAGCATATGGATACTGATACAGTACATCTACTGCTGTCAGACCCTCTTTATTTTCAATAGTTTTATCTGCATCTCTTTCTAATAACAGCTCAACTACTTCAGCTTTAGTGTTTTTAATTGCTGTATGAAGTGCGGTATTACCAAATTCATCTTCTACAGCATTTATATCAGAGCCAGCATGTAAAAGAATAGAAACCGCTTCAATAGGATCATCTGAGGAGCTAACTACTCTTAATAAAGCAGTTTGACCATACCTGTTTTTAAGTTCTACAGAAGCTCCTCTTGAAAGTAAAAATGTAATATCTTCAAGATTATTTTGTTTAGCTGCAATATGCAGCGCAGTATTTTGATTGCTTCCGGCAACATTAATATTAACCCCTTTACGTAATAAAAAATCTACTAATGCGGCTTTATCGGTATTCTCTGGTGAAAAAAGATCTGAACAAGCTTGAGAAGATGCATGCTCATCTTCAGACTCTGATTCTGATTCAGACTCTGATTCTGAATTTGAATCACAAAAACAAAAGGGGAATTCTTTCTCAAAAAATGCATAGTGTAATGGCTCATCATAAAAAGCATCGAAAGAACTCACAGATGCTCCTGCATCAACTAGAGCTTTTAAAGCATCTAAACTATTATATAAAGCAGCGACATGAATTGGCTTAGGTTCTTCATAAACATCATCTGGATCAGGATTTTTAACAAGTAGTTTAGCATCTTTATCCACACCTTTACTTAATAAAAATCTTATAGCATCTGGTTTATTTCTCATAGCAGCATAATGCAACGGAGTTGCGCCCGCGTTATCACGAATTTTTAAATCTGCATTTTGATCTGCAAGTAATGTTAAAATCTCACGATTATCAAACATAGCAGCTATATGAACTCTAGCAATTCCACGAGAATCTTGAGTGTTACTATTTTGCACTTGCTGTGAACTTATATCGCGCATAATAGTATCTAGTACAGTTTGCTCATGAGGCCTTTTAAAAGAATTTTTAATTTCTTCACTTATTTTTTCATCAATTAATTGTAACTGAGACTGAGGATTAGTTATTTTTTTTAGGGCACTAGGTAATTCTTCTTTACTAACCTTCAATTCATCCATACCATATACTGGCCAGAAAAAACCAGTAAGCAGTACTAATAAAACTTTTTTATTATCTATTTTCATAAAAAACCTCTTTTGTAGTTTCATTTTAAATATTCTTCATTGTTCTTTCAGAATACCAAATAAAAATACAAATAGTCAATACTTAATTTAAATAATGCTATTCTTCAGACCTAAGAATATGAGAAAGAGAAAGAGAACTGATTTTTTTTGCAGGGATTAAGCTTGCCAAAAAGCCTATAAAAATAGTAAAGAGACCAATAAAGAAAAAAGTACTCAGATCAAGCTCTATGGGTAACTCGCTAACATAATAAGCATCGGGAAGCTTTATAACTGCATAGTTTTGCAAAAAGAGGCCGGCAAGATAAGCACTCACAAGCCCTACTAAACTGGCAGCAGTTGCTATCAACATACCCATTATAACTATAATGCGCGCACTACGTGCTGATGGCATGCCCATAACTATACACACAGCAAATACTTTGCGTTTCTGATGGATATACATAGCAAGTAACGACACCATATTCATGCTAGCTACAAGCGTAATCAGCGTTAAAATAAGTAGTAACGCATATTTTTCTAGCGCAAGAGCTGCAACAAGCGGCGGGTATAAATCTTCCCAGCTGGTTACTTCTAAACTAGAAAATCTTTTTTTAAGCAGCTGTATAGTTTTTTTATAAGAAGTTTTTGGAGCGCAAGAAAAGCCTATTTCTGTAATAGAACTCGTAGGAAATATCTTTTTTAGCAGATCAAGCGAACAAAACATAAGTTGCTCATCAAGCTCTTCTATCCCTGTCTTAATAATACCTGTTATATATACGGTATAAGAATCAAATTTTTCAGCTTCTTCTGCTTCTAATGCTCTTACATATAACAACTTACACGAATCACCAACTTTTAAACCAAGATGCTCTGATATTTTTGCACCAATAAGAACTGAATCTTGGTAAAATAATTTCTCAAAAGAAGTTCCTGGTTCTTGCGCAATAAGCATAGTTTCTAGACTACTAATACGAGTAACCGTAACAGGGTCTATCCCCTTTAAAAAAACAGAATAACCAATAGTTTCTTCTTGAGCAATAAGTGCCTGTTGGGTATCTGCTGGACTTAAAGCAGAAACAGAATCTTTAAACTCTGTTTCTATAATAAGTTTTATTTTTTCAAAGTTAACTGTTTTACCATGAGCTTTGAGAGTCCCATCAGCATGGATACCCTTAAGCTTTGCATAGGTAGCTTTTTCAAAACCATGCGCTATAGAAAGAATAAGAGCCAAAGCAAACGTACTTAAAGCTATACCAAAAAAACAGAGTTTAACCATAAACGAAACATACTGCTCATGGCGTGTGCCGCGCAAAAAACGATACGCTAACAAGAATTCTATAGGCATAAAAAATTAAAATTGCTTTAAAAAGTCTATATGACCGCTACTTAATAATCTAATATCACGTATACCATACAGTAACATGACTAAACGGGTCAAGCCAAAACCAAAGGCAAAACCAGAATATTCTTTACTATCAATACCGCAATAATCAAGTACCGCTGGATGTATTAATCCTGAGCCACCAAGCTCAAGCCAACCAGTTCTCTTACAAACAGAACAGCCTTTTGTACAAAATGGACAGGTAATATCAAACTCTATACCTGGTTCAACAAACGGAAAATACCCAGGACGGGTACGTAGCTCTAACGTAGTATCGGGGAATAATGCTTGTACAAATGTTTTTATGGTTGCACACAAATTACCAAGAGATACATTTTTATCTATAAATAAGCCTTCTATTTGCATAAACATAACGTCATGAGAAGCATCGGTTGCTTCGTGCCGATAACAGCGCCCTATAGTAAAAACTGCTAATGGCGGCGTATTATTTTGCATAACACGTGCTTGCACATTAGACGTATGTGTTCTCATAAGCATACCAGGGACATCGAGCCAAAAAGTATCGTACATATCACGAGCAGGATGATCTTCTGGGATATTAAGCGCATCAAAATTATTACTTGCTTTTTCTACTTCCGGACCTTCTACTCTCTCAAAACCCATAGATATAAAAATATTTTCAAGATGTTCAATAATAGGAGTTATTGGGTGCAAGCTTCCTTTTAGTTGGTAAGGCTTATACGCGGTAACATCAAAATATTTTTTCTTTTCTTCTTCTTGTTCTATCTTTTGTTTTTTTAGAAAAGATTCTTTTTGATCGAGCTTTTGAGAAATAAAATCTTTTAATATATTTAAAAGAGGCCCACATAGTTTTTTAGTTTCCAGTGGTAAAGCAGCAAGCTCTGTTCTAAAAGCTGTTATGCTCCCCTTGCGTCCAAGATAAGAAACTCTTAAAAGTTCAACATGTTCTTCTGTATGAGCATTATTAATTTCTTGAGAAAATTCTTGCTGTAAAGCTTTAAGCGATTCTTCTAATCGTTGCATTTGATACCTACTCGTATAAAAATAAAGATACGTATAAGAATACCATAGCAACCTGTTCTTTACCAGATTTGTTTCAGTTTTAAAAAAAAAACGTATAGAATTTAATCTTTGGGCAATATAAATCGTGCAGCTACGCCTTCTGCTGGGTCATAATGACAGCCAAGAGAGCGCAGCTTATTCAGTATAAGCATTTTGCTATACAGTTCCCATGAAGGTATATGCGCAGAAAATGGACTTGCTAATAACGACAAATATAATTGTTCTATAGTAGCACCACCTTCTCGTTTATGGCCAATAAGATTTTTGCGTATATATTCATCAAAGCGCGCATAAAGCAAGAGAAGCTCTTCTATAAAATCAAGAGCTTGCGCACTATTTTTATATATTTGTTCATTATGACTACCAATAAGAATATCCACAAAACGCTCTTCTACTAATTTTTGTATATTGTGTAAAAGAGTAATAGTAGTATGCGTATTTGAACTTTGCCACAACGGAAAAAACGAAGCCGTTTCATCGCCAGTAAATAATAATTTTAATGGCTCTATATAAAACATTAAAGAACCGTTGGTATAGCCAGCAGATTCTATAATAATAATGGGTGAGCTTTTACTTTTCCAACCCGTTACCAAAACAGAGCCAAGAGTAAAGCGTTGTTTTTTTGTCTCGTCTAAAGCTTCTGCTTTATGAGCTAACGGTTCAAACGGATCTATATTTTCAAAAAATGTTCTTAAAAGGGTATTGGGCAGTTCTTCCATATCAATAAAAAAAGAAGCATCTCTGATATCTTGCGCTATACGTTTTTCTGGTTTTTGCAGTTGAGATAATTCATAAGAAGAAATATAGTATGTTTTTTTAGGCGCTTGGATAATATCAAGAATTGAATTGTTAGCTATATGATCAGCATGAGCCTGCGTAGAATAGAGTATTATTTGATTAAACGGTCTTAATAGATTACTTGCTATAAAAATTTTATCTTTAATAAAAGAAGTAGCGCCCGTATCAAATATATACAGTATATTTTTATGTTTATATAATAATACCGAGCAACTTGGTGTCTTAAACAACGGATTCGTTTCTCTGCCCACTATCAATAAGCAATCAGGAGTAAGTGTAACTATCTCACCAAATATATGTTTCTTTTTCATAAGATACCCTTTTATATTTTTATACCACTAAAAAAGGGGTAGGGCAAAAACTGCCCTACCCTCTTATTTTTAATAATCTGATAAACTAATTTCATTATCACTAGTGTCTTGATCAACAGACATATCTTCATCTGATGGTGTTCCAATATCTAATAATGCACTTACCGCTTCATTACTATCAACATTTTGATAGGTTGTATAATAGGTGTTATAAATATCAGGAGAATTCCACATGCTGTAACCATATCCCCAAGGATATCCGCCACCCCAGCCCCATAATCCATAACCTAAACCAAAGCCAAGCCCTAAGCCTCCTAAGCCAAAGCCCCAACCATAACCACCCCAACCAAATCCACCGTATCTGCCATAGCCACCACGGCCCCAACCGCGACCACCATATCCGCCACGACCACCATAACCGCCATGCCTACCATATCCACCATGATTACCATGTCCACCGTGACCC
>CAXNJL010000003.1:0-15803 GCA_964202625.1 Candidatus Babeliales bacterium
GAATTCTTCAAGGTACTGGTGGGAATTCTCGCAAAAGAAGCTTTTTTATAGCTTCTGCTTATACGTTAGGGGTAAGCCTTACCTTTGCTAGTCTCGGCTTACTTGTAGCTTCTGGAGGCATTGCTTTTGGAGAATTTGCACGTAGTCCATTTTTTGTTTTGTCGCTGGTAACTTTTTTAACGTATCTTGCGCTTTCTATGTTTGGTTTATACGATATGCATGTGCCTGCATTTTTAAAAAAGCGTGCACAAAAAAGTTCTAATCAAGGTTCTCTTGTTTCAGCATTTATTTTTGGTGCTTTAAGTGGCACTATAGCATCGCCTTGTTTGTCGCCAGGGTTAGCTCTTATTCTTACGATTGCAGCTACGCTCGGCAATAAAATTTTAGCTTTCTTACTCTTATTTACTTTTGGCGTAGGGTCTGCTTTACCGTTACTTATTATTGGAACTTTTTCTAGTTCTTTACAGGTATTTCCTAAAGCTGGTATGTGGATGATAGAAGTCAAAAAATTATTTGGCTTTATGCTGTTTGCTGTTTGTTTTTATTACCTAGAATCTCTTATATCTCATCATATTCTTTTATGGCTTGTTGCTGAGTTTTTATGTATTACTGGTCTTTGGTATTTTTCTGCTGTTGCAAAGCATGATTCTCATACAACAAAGCTCTTTAAAAAAATTATGGGGTTTGTATTGCTCGTAGGCTCAGGATTCTTTTTTGTCTCTGCTTATAAAACACAAAATACTCATAAGCCTGAATTAGAAAATTCTGTAGAAGCTCAAGCAGAAAACATATCTTGGCACAATACTTACGAACAAGCATATAAGCAAGCAGAAGAGCAGAATAAAAAATTATTTGTTGTTTATACAACAGATTTTTGTCCAAGTTGTTTAGTTTTAGAAAAAAAGATTTTACAAAAGCCAATCGTGCATACAGTATTACAGAATTTTGTTTGTGTTAAAATTTCTGAGCTTACAGCTCTAAAATCTCTTCTGGGCGAGCATGCATTTTTACCAACACCTACTATGCTTATAGTTGATCCTGTAACAAAAACAGTAGTTAAGCAATGGCAAAACGGTGTGCCTAAAGAACAAACAGTTGAAGATTTTGTTCAAGAATTAACAGCTCTGCTTTAAGCAAAAAAGTTATTCAAAAGAGATAAGGCTCGATAGATCTATTAATATCTATCGAGCCTTATCTCTTTTGAATTAAAAAAATTATGCATAGAGTAGATGCGATATATCAGTTTTTACTTGTGTAATAGTTTTAAACTGAATCGCTAGCATACCCTCTTTTTCTGCTGCTAGAATATTTTGTTTTAAATCATCAATAAAGATTATTTGTTTACTGCTATGGCCGCGCGCAGCTACATATGTTTTGAATTCTTTATAAAAAGAAGCTTTTGGCTTATGGTTGTATCCATTCGCTTTGCTTGGCATGTACGCACCATCAAAAAGCCCGAAAATAGACGAGAATATTGTGCACAATCTATCATACCCCTCTTTAGGGCAATTCGTAAGAACAAAGACAGGATACCCTTCTTTTTTTAGTTGTTTTATGAATTGTACTGTATCCATCATAAAATATGGTTGATCGTACAATAGTTTTCTAAAGAAAGATGGTTTTCCCTCTATCATAAATACATTGTGCATATCAAAAGCAAAAATAGTATTTTTAGGAGAGATTACGGTAAAAGAGGAAAAGTGGGTAACGATTAAAAGTAAGCAGAAAGCTGCTTTTCTTAGATATATCATGTGGTAACCTAGCTGTAATAAGAGTAGAAAAAAGCCTAGATAATTTTATTAAGAATTATCTAGGCCCTTAATTCCTAAGATGTTTAATATGTTTTTTAAAAAATAGTATTGTTTAAAAAATTTTTAAGGTTTTTGTTCGTTTTGTATACGAATTTTTTCGTCGCGAATGTCAGTAATGCAATCCATTATAAATAATTTCCAAGGCCCATTGTTTAACAAATAAAGATGCAAATAGTGTTCTATAATTGATCTTTGTGATGTTTCTTTCGCTTCAGGGATAATTGTAGTAAGAGATAGTAGATCTTCATAGGTAAGTTTATGTATATCTTCAGATTGCTTATGGCCCATGTTCTTAGAGATCCATTCTCTTTCTCTTTTTCTAGAAGCCTCAATCTCTTGGTTAGCGCCTTGGGGATCTATGAAAATCAAACTTTCGACGGATAGAGGTAATGCATACATTTCTCCTACTAGCTTTTTAAGTAACTGTTCAGCTTTTTCTATCTTTGGAGATTTATCCATGGTCATTAATGATAAATTACTCAAAAGAACTGTGCAGAAGAAAAAAGATATAATTCGATTATGTTTCAACATAAGAAGGTCTTTCTTGGTAGAGAGTGCAATAGTATAAGTATAGCAGAGTATAAAGTAATTAAAAAAAGGGTAGCCCTAATTATACTATTACTCTGTAACTTTAAAATATTGAGCTAATCTTTGCATGCCTTCTTGAGTAACTTCAGGGAAACGAGCATAGCAGAGTCTTAAATATGCGCTGCCGTTATCGCCAAAATCTTTACCAGGAACAAGTGCCACCAGCGACGTATTTAAGATATCTAGTGCAAGATCAGTTGCGTCTTTGCGATCAGTTTTTAAGAATATGCAAAATCCTGCTGCTGGTTGAGCATAGGTAAAAATACCCTGCTTTTTAAATGGTTCAAGCATTTGCAAAACAATATCGCGGCTTTTGCTTACTAAAGCATATGATTCTGCAATGCTTTCATGATGGTCAAGGGCGTAAAGAGCTGCGTATTGGCCGGGAACGTTAGGACAACAGAGCAATACATCTTGTACTGCCATAAGAATAGGAATTAAATAAGTTGGTACTACAGCGTAGCCAACACGCCAACCACTCATGGCAAAGTTCTTAGAAAACGACCCTAGGCGAATTACGTATTTGGATGATGGTACATACGGGGTAATAGAATTAAATACTCCTTCAAAAATATAATCGTCGTATACTTCATCCACCACTAAATAGATAGAGCGAGATTCACACCAGGTAACAAGTTCTTGTAATAATGCAGGAGAAAGTAAGAAGCCTAACGGATTAACCGGATTAGGGAAAATAAGCATTTTTGTTTTACTGGTAGTAGCCGCTTTTATTTGATCTATATCAAGTTCCCAAGAAAGATCTCCCGAGCTGGTAACAGAACTTACAAAAGCTGGAATCTTTACCGGAACCGCTTTAAAAAACGTAGCGGTATTTTTATAGGTTGGGTAGGTAGGTTCAGGGATAATAACTTCATCGCCTGTTTCTAATAACGCAGCACAGAGAGAAGCAAAAGCTCCAACACTGCCGTGCGAAATTATAATATTCTCGGCAGTTAGGGTGGTTGCATGCTTAAGAGAAAGTTTTTCTGCTATCTTTTCGCGCAGAGAAAGTAACCCTATAACACTTTGGTAGTAATCAGCTTTATCGGTATCCAGGATAGTTTGTACATATTTTTTGATATCTTGGTTTACGCCGCCAACACGCACAGCAGCCTGAGCAAAAGATATCGCTTTAAGGCTTTGTGCTAAAGCTTCTATTTTCTTAATTTCTGGCATCGCTATTTTGATCATTTTTTTTCTTTCGTAAGTATCACGCCTATAGTTTTAATTTTATTATACTATCAGAAAAACACAACTGCTCTGGCTTTTTCTCTCATAGCAAAAAACCAGGCACTATATTCATGATTTTTACTATATGCTTCCAATAATAATTTATATATGGTAAAGTGGCTTGTCGATCCATGAGATCGGTCTCTATAAGAATTAGCAATCGAAAATGCACATCAAAAAAGAGAAGGAGTAACTGCCAATAGCGCATCGCTGCTTTAAATTGGCTCACACAAAAAACAAAACCATGCCCAAGCGCTTAATAGCATTAGTGGGCCATCACAATCGGATCAATTAAAAAACACTTAAAGCATGTTTTTTTAATAAATTGATACTAATAAATTTGATTAATAAGCAAATCAGGTTCTACGCTTTACAGCACATACATACTACTTCAAGGACATATCCATGAAAATAACCAAAATATTCACAGCTCTTACTTTTAGCTTTTCGCTTTTACAGGCAGTAGGCTTTGATAGCAATACTATCGTTACAACATCTAGCGGCAGACTAAAGCCAATAAGAGAATTAAAAGTTGGTGACGAAGTTGTTTGCTATAACAAAAATCTTTTTCCAGAATCAAGCTCCATCAAAGGTATTTTTGCAATAACAGAAGATTCTAGTATAGAAATTACAACAGAAGAAAATATAATTCTTAATACTTCAAAGACTGAACGTTTCTTTCTTCCTAAAGAAAATGCATGGGTCTGCGCAAAAGATCTTAAAGAAGGCGATTGTCTTTTAAATGAAGATCTTGAGGCGGTTAAGATTACCAAAGTGGTACAACAAGATGGCGAAAGAAAGTTGCTTGTTATCACCGTTGATACACATCATAATTTTCTTGCATCAGAAGGAAAATACTTAGTCCACAATGGCCCGTTTGCCGGACAAATAGCTTATTGGAGTACAAAGGTAGTAGGTTACGGAGGTGTTGCGGCACTTGTTTGGGTTGAGGGCCCTGTAGCCTTGCTGCATGCTCATGAAGCCGCAGCAGCTGTAGAATACGCGGCTACTGCCGCATTAGTGATTGGTACAGCATTGCCAACGCCTTAATTTTAATTTAGGAGATTCGAAAGAACCTCCTAACAGCAATTAGGAAATAGTATGTTTAGCTGGATACAAGCTTTTAGTATACAATTAATAATATATTTGTTGTTTGGTTTATCTTTTTCTGTGCGCTATTTAGGTGATCCTAGTTGTTTCGATTATATGAGGTATAAAAAAATATCGCTTCTTATAATAACAATTATGTGGTTAGGATTTGGCACTTATTATAGACGCATCACGGAGTGGCCGCTGCTTGGTGTATATGGTTATATATATAACCATTATATATAATTGAAAAGAGCAATTTATATTAGGTGTTGGTGTATTTAAGATTGACGTATTGAGCTCAAGTTTGCTCAATACGTCAGTTAAGAACTATTATTAGGAATATAATATGTTGAATTGGCTAGAAGCCTTTAGGGTACAGTTTTTATTCTTTGTACTTGCTTATTTATTTTGTTTGATGCGCTATCTATTTAATCCATATTTTTTTAATTTTTTGCATTACAAGAAATTGACAATTATTGTAGTAACAATTATGTGGTTAGGTTTTGGAACTTATTATAGATGTATTATTGAACAGCAGAAAATAGCAAAGAGCGAATTACTATAATATGCATATATCTAAAAATCGTTGGTTTAATTTTAAACAAAATTTACCATCGCTTATATTTCTTTCAATTGTTCAGATCTGCTTGAATTTTAACTATCCAGTTTTTATAAGGCTTGGATATCCATGGAGTATTTTGCTTGCGATATTATCAAGCATTGCCTGTGTTTTTGTTTACGTCTATGTGTTTGCATATCCTGAAACTTTTTCTCGGCAGATGAATTTGGCATTTTTAGATGATCTGCCCAATCCGACTCTTATTAAAAATATTTTTACCTATTTATATTTTGGTCTAGGTTATCTGTTTTATTTATACGTGTGTTCTATAAATTTTCATAATGTAGATGGCAGATGGTATGTTATTTGGTATGTACACTTTGTTATAGCATTTGTATTAATATATAGAGCTGTCAAAAGAAGTGATTTATCGTTGGCGCGACTTACTCATCAAAAATTTTATGACGAGTAATAGGAGCTTCTCACTTCGCATTAACAAAACTTTTACTATATGCTTCCAATAATAATTTATATATGGTAGAGTGGCTTGTCGATCAATGAGATCGGTCTCTATAAGAATTAGCAATCGAAAATGCACATCAAAAAAGAGAAGGAGTAACTGCCAATAGCGCATCGCTGCTTTAAATTGGCTCACACAAAAATAAAACTATGCCCAAGCGCTTAATAGCATTAGTGGGCCATCACAATCAAATCAATTAAGAAAAACATGTAAAGCACATTTTTCTTGATACATTGATAATAAAAAATTTGATCAATAAATAAATCAGGTTCTACGCTTTACAGCACATACATACTACTACTCAAGGACATATTCATGAAAATAACCAAATTATTCACAGCTCTTGCTTTTAGCTTTTCGCTTTTACAAGCAGTAGGCTTTGATAACAATACCACCATTACGCTATCAAGTGGTAGACTAAAACCAATTAAAGAATTAAAAGTTGGCGACGAAGTTGTGTGTTACAACAAAAATCTTCTTCCAGAATCAAGCGCCATCAAAGGTATTTTTGAAATAACAGAAGATTCTAGTATAGAAATTACAACAGAAGAAAACATAATTCTTAATACTTCAAAGACTGAACGCTTTTTTCTTCCTAAAGAAAATGCATGGGTCTGCGCAAAAGATCTTAAAGAAGATGATTGTCTTTTAAATGAAGATTTCAAAGCAGTTAAGATTACCAAAGTAGTACAACAAGATGGCGAAAGAAAGTTGCTTGTTATCACCGTTGATACACATCATAATTTTCTTGCATCAGAAGGAAAATACTTAGTTCATAATGGTCCTTATGCTGCATATTGCGCATACTGGAGCACTAAAGCAGCATTATATGCAGCAGCTGGCATAGCGGTCACTGCTGTGACTACCGCAACTGCAGGAACGGGCCTAGCGGGAGCTTTGACATTCATGCCTCTTGGCACTACAGCTATAGCAGCAATTGAGTCAGCAGCAGTAGCAGCGGCAGTAGCTGCTATGGCACTTCCTGGGCTTTAATTTTAATTTATAATATTTAGACTGTTTTCTTAATTTGCTTGAGAAGCATTATTTAAATAACCCTTCTCAAGCAAATTTTACAATAAATCTTGTAATTAGCTCAACTTAAAAAGCTAATGTGAAGAAAAATAAAATCTATAAATATTTAAAAAAGCGCAGAAAGAAAGATTCTTGTGAAAAATTATTTACAAATTATTGAATATTCATATAAGCAAACCATGATTTATCTCGGTATATTTGTAAGCACTACCTATATGATGCGCTTTTTTGGGTTTAATAATCCATTACCTTTTAAAAATGAAACTTGTCCATTTTATATGATTGGTATATTTCTAGGGCTTGTAATCACGGAATATTTCAAAGATCATTCATCATAAAGCTTTCTAAGAAGAAACTATCAAGATTGAACCAATGTTGAAACCATTTTCTTTATTCTCGCTGTCCGATATTTGCTTGCTACTTATTCCCTTATATTTATTCATAACTGTGACTATTTATTTAGGCATTCATAGTAATGTATATGTATACTATATTTGTCTACAATGGCCACTTGTTTTACCGCAAATAGTTACTTGGTATAGAAAATAATTGTGTCTAAACATTATTCTTGCGCATACGGACTTGTAAAAGTTATTCTTATATAAAAAGGATAACCTATGATTTTCTTGTTCTTATCACTTTTATGTACTTCAGTAGAAGCATCTAACGGCTGCATGATTATCAATAATAATGCCTGCCAAGATGAGCCTTTGTACACGCCCGTTTCGTGTGCATGTCCATGCAACAGCTATCGCCGTTCTTTTAATAGAGGCAAATGCCTTAAGTGTCGGCACTATGGCACAGAGCGGTCGTAAGCTCACCACGAACGGCGTTCTTTAAACTTATTTTTGTCGCATTAAAAAGGGAATAACAGAATCTGGGTTAAGAGAAATAGAGCTTATATTATGCTCTATTAAAAATTGGGCAATTTCAGGAAAATCAGAAGGAGCTTGTCCGCAAATACCAATAGGTTTATTAACTTTTTTAGCAGCATCAAGTGCCAAAATAAGCATTTTTTTTACTGCAGGATCACGTTCATCAAATACGTGTGCCAATAAAGCTGAATCTCTATCAACACCGAGCGTAAGCTGCGTAAGATCGTTAGAGCCAATAGAAAAACCATCAAAATATTCAGCAAATTCTTCAAGTAAAAGCACGTTAGACGGTATCTCGCACATCATAATAAGTGCTAAATTATTTTCACCACGCTTTAAGCCAAGTTGTTCAAGCAGTTCAACTGTTTGGCGCGCTTCGCTAAGCGTTCTTACAAAGGGAACCATGCAGGCAAGATTGGTAAGACCCATACTGTTACGTACCCGTTTAACAGCTTCGCATTCTAGCTCAAAAGCAGCAGAATAATTGGGTGAAATATACCGAGATGCTCCGCGAAAGCCAAGCATAGGGTTTTCTTCTTCCGGTTCAAAAAAAGAACCACCAAGCAAATTACGATACTCGTTTGATTTAAAATCAGAAAAACGCACAATAACTTGTCGTGGATAAAAAGCAGCAGCAAGCGTGCCAATAGATTGAGCAAGCGTACTTACAAAAAATTCGCGCGGATCTTGATTATACGCATAAGCAGATTCTTCTATAAATTTTGTAACCGTAGGATCAGTTACTTTTTCTGGCGATATAAGAGCCATAGGATGTACTTTAAGTACAGAACTAATAATAAATTCAAGACGAGCAAGTCCAACACCATCAACAGGTAGTTCTGCGTGTTTAAATGCTGCATCAGGATTGCCGAGCGTCAACATAATTTTTACCGGAGATTTTGGTATATGTTCTTGATCAAAAGAAAGTATCTCAAAATCAATCTTACTATCATATACAAATCCGGTACTGCCCTGACTGCAATCGAGAGTTACTAGCTGTGTGTTTTTAAGAATTTTGGTAGCGTTTCCGGTGCCAATAAGAGCTGGTATGCCAAGTTCTCTGCTTACAATAGCAGCATGACAGGTTCTGCCACCTTGCTCAGTAATAATAGCTGCAGCTTTTTTCATAAGTGGCAACCAATCAGGATTGGTCATGGCTGTTACTAAAATATCACCATCTTTAAATTGCGCTATTTGATCAAGCGAATTGATAAAACAGACAGAGCCAGCAGCTATTTTTTGACCAACACTTTGACCACTTACTAGCACCTTAAGTTCTTTTTGGGCTAGCAGTCTGTATTGAATTTGTTTGAAATTTTTTATGCTGTGTACGGTCTCAGGTCGCGCCTGAACGATATATAATAATCCATCAATGCCGTCCTTTGCCCATTCTATATCAAGAGGACACCAACTACCTTTAAGAGCAGAATAATGATCTTCTAATAAAATAGCCATATGAGCAAGCTCAAGAATTTCTGTATCGGTAAGACAAAATGTTTTATGATCTTTTGCTAACTGTTTTTTAATAATAGAAGCATAGCCCATGTTACACGTAGGTTTATGTACATGGTATTCATCAGGGGTAATCTCTCCCTGCACTAAAGCTTCGCCAAGACCATAAGCGCCGGTAATCATAATGAGATCTTTAAAGCCCGTTTCTGTATCTAAAGTAAACATAACGCCAGATGAGCCGATATCTGACCGGACCATTTTTTGTATGCCAACAGAAATGCCAACATTCATATGATCGAACTGTTTTTCTTCTCGATACATAAGAGCGCGTTCATTGAAAAGAGAAGCTATACATTTTTTTACGGCGATAAGAATTTGATCAATACCGGTAATTTCAAGAAAGCTATCTTGTTGGCCAGCAAAAGATGCATCTGGCAAATCTTCAGCAGTAGCAGAAGAGCGTACAGCAACAGAACAATCTGCGCCATACTGTTCACATAATTTTTTATAAGCTTGAGTAATTTCTTGTATAATAATTTCTGGTAGTTTGGCAGAAAGAATAAGATTTTGAATCTGTTTGCTTATGCGAGCGTATTCAGCATAATCTGAATTATTGGTAAGTTGGGAAAGTAAGAGTACTATTTTTTCACGAATTTCAGCATCATCTAATAAAAACCAATAGGCTTGGCTGGTTAAAGCAAAACCATAAGGAACACGAATTCCACAAGAAGCAAGCTCCTGGGTCATCTGTCCGAGTGATGCATTTTTGCCACCGACAAGTGCCGTATCAGAAAGAGCAATTTCGTCAAAAAAACGTATATAGTTCATTAAATAAGTAAACCCACTATCATAGCAGACAATAAATTAGCTAACATACCACCTAATACAGCCATAAGGCCTAATTCACTTAACTCAGAACGCTTTTCTGGAACTAACGCACCGATGCCACCAATTTGAATGCCAATGCATGAAAAATTAGAAAAACCACAGAGCGCATAGGTCAAGAGAGCGGTACTTCTTTCTGAAAGTCCTGAACCGACCAAGCCAATATAAGCTATCATTTCATTAATTACAACTTTAGTACCGATTAATTGTGAGCCAATTACTAATTCTTGACCAGAAAGACCTAAAAACCAAGCAAACGGAAAACAGATAGTAGCAAAAATAGTTTCTAATCCAAAAGAATAACCAAAGACAGAGCCTGTAATACTCATAAGAATAGTATTAGAAAGATCCAACAGAGCTAAAAACGCTATGAGCATTGCTCCAACGTTAAGAGCTAAAGAGAGACCATCAGAAGTACCTTGAGAAATAGCATCCAACAAACTTCCTGCTTTTATGTCGCTATCAGACCGAGCACCAGAGAGTGTTTTTGGAATTTCTGTTTCAGGATATAATATTTTTGCAATAAGAATAGTAGAGGGAATAGCCATAATGCTTGAAGTTAAAAGATGTACAGCAGGAACACCCATTTGTGAATATATAGCTAAAAGAGCTGCACTTATAGTTCCCATACCGCTTACCATAACTACCAAAAGTTCTGACTTTGTCATATCTTTTAAATAATTTCTTATTAATAATGGAGCTTCAGTTTGACCAAGAAAACTATTGCCTACAGCGCACAGAGTTTCAGCTCCGGATGTGCCCAAAAAAGGACGCATCACAAAACTAATAGCCTGTACCGCTCTTGAAATAATTCCAAAATAAAATAAAACTGACATAAATGCGCCGAAAAAAACAATAACCGGTAAAATTTTAACGGCAAAAATAAAATCTACACCTGTCCAGCTTGCAAGAGGACCAAAAAGAAACTCTATGCCTTTATTAGCAGAAGCGTAAAGCATACTAATGGCATCAGCAACACAAGAAACACCGTACGTTACCACAGGAACTTTTAGCATAAGAAAAGCTAAAATAGATTGTAAACTCAAACATTTTAAAATAAGTGTATAAGAAATTGCTTTTTTATTACGAGAAAAAAGAAAAGCGACACACAAAATAGCGATTATACCAAGTATATGCGCGTATCTATTATATTCTAAAAAATAGTTCATAGTTTATTATACCTGTTCTGTTTGGCGAGCTCTGCGCTCAGCGTTTCCATGAGACATTAAAGGCTCTATAATATCATCAAGATCGCCTTCCATAACCATGTCGAGCTTTTTGAGCGTGACATCAACCTGATGATCAGTAACTCTATTTTGAGGATAATTATAGGTACGAACTTTTTCTGATCGTTCACCTGTTCCTACTAATTCTTTTCTTTGTTTACTTGCTTCTGCGTCCTGCTTTTCTCTATGTGCTTGATATAAGCGAGATTGAAGCATCTTCATAGCCGTAGCTTTATTTTTATGCTGAGAGCGTTCATCCTGACACGTTACCACAACTCCTGTTGGAATATGGGTAATGCGAACAGCAGAATCAGTGGTATTAACGTGTTGACCCCCAGCACCACTTGCGCGATATACATCGATACGCAAATCAGAGGGGATTACAGAAAATTCTACTTCTTCAGCTTCAGGAATTACTGCAATAGTAATAGTTGATGTATGAATACGTCCAGCACCTTCAGTTTTAGGTACTCTTTGTACACGATGTACACCAGATTCATATTTTAAATGTCCGTAAACACCTTTACCTGTTATATACATAACAAGATCGCGATAACCACCTAAATCTGTATGACTTTCACTGGTGATAGAAACTTTCCAGTTTTTGCGGATTGCATAGTTGGTATACAAACGCGCGACATCGCCAGCAAATAATGCAGCTTCTTGTCCGCCCGTGCCTGCACGAATTTCTAAGAAAACAGCTCTATTATCTAATGGGTCTGGCGGGTATAGAATTGTTTCTAAATCTACAAAAGCGCTTTTGAGGCGCTTTTGTATAAGTTCTAACTCATCGTCGATCAAGGCTTTAAAATCAGCATCTGTTGTAGTAGCTAACTGTAAAGAGAGTTCGGATAGTTCTTTTTGAGCTGCATCGATCTCTTTTTTCTTAGCTAAAAGATGGGAAAGAGAAGAGAGCTCTTTTTGAACAAGAGGGCGACGGGTATAATCAAGTTTGCCTAGGGCTATTTCTTCAGAAAGAGCTTCATAGCGAACTTGTATATCGGTCCAAAATTCAGGAGAAAAAGTCATTACTTTTTAATGTTATATTTTTTCTCAAATTTCTCTATACGACCAGCAGTATCCAAGAATTTTTGGGTGTTGGTGTAAAAAGGGTGGCATGCTGAGCAGATAGTAAAACGCAACTCTTTTAAGATAGATTGAGTTTTGTATGATCCGCCACAAGCACAACGTGCTGTTACTTCAAATAGTTCTGGATGAATTTCAGGTTTCATAGGAATTCCTTGAGATTGTTGTTTAAAAAGTTAGTTTATATTTTTTATTACTATTAAGTATAGCAGCTATTTATATTTTGAAAACTCGCGCTTCAAATTAGAAATAGCTGCTATTAAAAATAATAATTAAAAGGGTAGTTCTGAAGATTGGTCTATGCTATCTAAGCCCCAAACAGTAATTACGCGTGTATCTTGCTGTATATCAACGGTACTTTGAATAATTGCCATAAGAGTAGGATGTACTTTTCCTGGTTCGTATGGACGGAAATTAACATGAAATTTAAGAGGGATAGCTTGTTTTATGCCAGAATTACGGTTGTCGTTTGGCGATTTGCAGTAAAGAGTTGCTTCTTTATCCAAAGAACAAGCATCAGATTTTGTATTGGCTGCCCAATATGAATCGGCATAATTTATTTTTATATCAATGGGATACCCGCTCTTATTCTTAACAATAACATAACTATTGCTTGTGAATACAGACAAAAGAGACAAAGCGAGTAAAATAACTTGTGATTTCATAAAATACGCCTGTTGCAGGTTTAAAAGTAAACATATTATATAGCTTACTCTTTTTTTTAAAACCTGTAAAAAGGGTATAGGAAAAGACTAAGCTTTATAGTTACTTATAGCTGAAACTATAACTGCTACCAGCCCACTGAGTAAAGCTCCCCAAGCCATATCAACAAGAGTAATCAAAACAGACCAATCTCTTATGGTTGCCTGATTGGTTAAATCATAGGTGCCATAAGTTACTAATCCAAAAACGAGACCGTTAAAAAAAAGCAAAGAAAGAGAGCTATGCTGAACTATTCCAGGAAAGAGAACAAGCCAGGTAAGTCCCAGAGTGTACATAAGATAAAAGATAACTATAGGTATAATCTGGGGTGAAGAGGTCATAAAACTTCCAAAAAGTGGTGCGTAAAAACGCTTGACCATAAGAGACAGCCATATGCCATCTAGTGCCAGCATAGTTGCCAGTGAAAAAAACCATAAAGTTATAAACTGTGTCATACTTTTCTCCTTTAAAAACTATCTTTTATTAAGATATACTATAGATAAGTAAAAAATAAAGAGTATCTATTAAAAGATATCAAGAGTGAGATCAGAGTAGCTGTTTTGTTGAACTTTATACCCGGCCACAAAAGCTATCATAGCTGCGTTATCGGTGCAAAATTCAGGTGACGGGGAAAAATAAGCCAGTTTGCGTTTTTGGCAAAATTCTTGTAGCTGTTTTTTTATATATTTATTACACGCAACACCACCAACAAACGTAATAGCTTGAATTTCAGGATGCAGTTTATATGCTTTTTCTAGTTTTTGTTTAAAAACATCTGCTACGCATACTAATAAAGAACTGGAAACTTGTTTTTTAAGAAGATCGCTTGTATCTAATAACTTTTTATCTGCCAAGCTATACGCATCACGTTTTACTAAATCATAAAGCACCGCAGTTTTTAATCCAGAAAAACTTACGTCTATGCTGTTCATATGAGAGCGAGGGTAAGAAAAAAAATCTTCAAAATCAACTGATTGTGCATATTTTTCTATAATAGGGCCGCCGGGATATCCAAGCTCTAATAACTTACCTATTTTATCAAAAGCTTCTCCCGCTGCGTCATCACGAGTTGTGCCCAAAAGAACATAATCACCGAAGTTTTTTACAAGATATAACGATGTATGGCCGCCAGAAGCAGTAAGGCAGATGTGCGGAAATGGTATTGATGGATGTTCTAAAAAGGCAGAAAATATATGACCTTCTAGATGATTAATACCTATAATTGGCTTAGCAAGAGCATAAGCGAGAGCTTTTGTAAAACAGAGTCCAACAAGAAGAGATCCTGCAAGTCCTGGTT
The DNA here is from genome assembly GCA_964202625.1 of Candidatus Babeliales bacterium. Taxonomy (GTDB): domain Bacteria; phylum Babelota; class Babeliae; order Babelales; family Babelaceae; genus CAXNJL01. The sequence continues at coordinate 14,356 of CAXNJL010000003.1, forward strand.
TATGGGTAACGGCAAATACGTCTATATCTGATAATTTTTTATTGGCTTTTTCTAGTGCCGTAGAAATAATAGGTGCAATTTTTTCCATGTGCGAGCGAGAGGCAACTTCTGGAATTACCCCACCAAAATCTTTTTGTAGCTCAATTTGCGAATATAAAAAGTGGCTTAAAAGACCGTGCTCGGCGCTATAAATTGCAGCTGCTGTTTCATCGCAAGATGTTTCTATGGCAAGAATAAGACTCATGAAACAAGAGTCGCAGAAGAATTATTGTGCCATCTTTTACATAAAACAACGGGTTTATGAAGTATGTTTGTATCAACAGAGGCAAGTTCAGACCTAATAACAGAATTATCAAAATCAGATTCTTTAACATCAGGAGCTACTATTAAAGCTGGGATATATTTAGCATGATGACATAAATCTTGTATATTTTTTATTTCTTTAATATAAGCAGGATTTACTAAAAAAATAATTGCTTCTTCTGGCAAAAGCTCTGATTGTTCCGCAAGAGGTATTTCTTCAAAAAACCATGGAGCTTGATTCGGGCCACAAGATGCGGCAGAATTACGCATAACACGGTAAGAGCGACAAGCAGCGCCCGCTATTCTTTTAAGCGGCAAGCTTCCGTTTTTTTGTTTATTTTGGATAACTTCTTCTGTAATTACTATATAAAAGAGATCGCCAATGTCTTGTGGTAACTGACATGATCCATTTTGTATACTAAATTTATTTCCTTTAAAACGAGCCGGTATGGCTGGTTTTGAGATATAATTTGATGGAAATTTTACTGCGCACATATATAACGGTTCTGCAAACGGGGTATGTGTTTTTGCAGAGTGCGTAGAAGCACACAATAGTATTATTAAAGCAAGGTTTTTTATTTTCATGAGATATCTTTCATATACAAAGAATTATATGATCTTAATATCATATGTTTATACTATAAATATACCGTAAAAAGTGGTATTTTAAAATAGTAACCGAAGAACCTTTATGATATATTTTTTTAAAAAAAATTCAACCATTCTAGATAGTTAGTCTCTCTTTATGAAAATTATTACACAAAACAAAAAAGCTTTTTTCGATTATGAAATTCATGAAAAAATAGAAGCTGGAATTGTGCTGACAGGCAACGAAGTAAAGGCTTTGCGAGCAGGTCATGCTAATTTAACAGGCTCATTTGCTCATGTGCATAATGGAGAATTAACGCTGCTTAATTGTCATATTTCTCCTTATTCGCATGCCTATTCTAAAGAAGAAGTAGAAGCAAGCAAAAGCAGGAAACTGTTAGTTCATAAAAAAGAAATTAATAAATTAGTTGGTGAAATATCACGCAAGGGAATAACGCTTATTGCGCTTAAGCTTTATTTTAATGATAAAGGGAAAGTGAAAGTGGAAATAGGGCTTGGCAAGCATAGAAAGGCGCGCGAACAAAAAGAGCATATTA
>CAXNJL010000004.1:0-13247 GCA_964202625.1 Candidatus Babeliales bacterium
ATACTATTAATATATAAAGGCAAAAGCATGATAAAACATTATTTTCAGTCTCCTGTTTATTCTATTTTGTTGTCTGTATGCGTTACTATACTCTGCGGAACACTTTTATTAGCCTTACCTGTTTCTCGGCATGAATCTATAGCTTTTATAGACCTTTTATTTACTGCTACATCTGCAACATGTGTGACAGGATTACTTACTATTCCCTTAAGTTCTTTTACTGCTTTTGGAAAACTGGTTATTCTGACTCTTATACAAATGGGCGGCTTAGGCCTTATAACATTAACACTTTTTTTATTTTCTTTTTTTGCTGATCTCAGCTTAGCTACACAATTTATGGCAGAAAAAGTTTTAGAAGTTGATTCTTGGAAAAAGGGAAAAAAACTTTTACGCTTTATTTTACTCACAACGGGAATTTTTGAGCTTTTAGGAACTGCTGCTATTTATGCTTCGCTTAATAATAATACTTACTGGAGCACGCAAGAAACAAGTAAGAAACTTTTTTATGCATTTTTTCATGCAGTTTCTTCGTTTAACAATGCAGGATTTACGCTTTTTGCTGATGGAATAAAACCCTTTAGCGATACTATGCTTTTTATTATACCAACAGGGATACTCGTTTTTATAGGTGGTTTTGGATTTATTTCTTTATATGAGCTTATTACTTACCACAGACAAACAAATAAAAAAATTCTTTATTTATCGCTGCAAACAAGAATAATTATATCGGTTACTTTTTTTATTATTGCTATCAGTACTCTTACCTTTTTACTCTTAGAACCATATAATTTATCGCAAGAAAATAACTGGGTGCATTCTTGTATAGATGCGGTCTTTAATGCTATAAGTTCGCGTAATGCAGGGCTTACAACGTTTGACATTCAATCATTAAGCAATGCTACATTGTTTTTTATTCTTATTATCGCTTTTATTGGATCAGCTCCTGGATCAAGCGGAAGTGGAATCAAAGTAACCAGTTTTGCTATTTTATTAGCAACCATTAGAGCTGTAATACAGGGAACTTTAAATATCAGAATTAAAGAAAGAGAAATAGCAAGAGATCAAGTCTTTAAAACTTTTTGTATTATTACCTTAAGTATGAGCTGGATAGTTATAATGTTTTTTTTCTTATTAATTTTAGAAGATACCATGCCATTTTTTGCGCTTCTCTTTGAAGTTATGTCTGCGTTTACTACGCTAGGAATGTCTTTGGGAATCACAGCGCATTTAGCATTGTTATCAAAAATAATAATTCTAACCACTATGTTTATTGGTAGAATAGGGTCAGTTACTCTTGTCCTTGCAATTTCACGATCAATTAAAACTGATTATCATTATCCAGAAGAACGGATAATGATCAGTTAATATATAACTAAGGGAATAGATATGAAATTTTGCGTTATTGGCGTAGGCCGTTTTGGCTATCATGTAGCTACAATTTTAGCAAAAAACGATGTTGATGTTCTCGTAGTTGATAGTAACGAGGCAATTATTGCTTCTATACGCGATAAAGTAACCCATGCTATCTGTATGAGAATTTCTGATGAAGAAGGCCTAAGAGCAATAGGCGTTGATGAAATAGATACGGTAGTCATAGCGATGGGTGAAAACTTTGCGCAATCTATTTTAGTAACAGCACTTTTAAAACAACGGCTTAAAGTTCCACGAGTTATAGCTCGATCTATCAGCCAAATACATAAAGAAATTCTTGAACTTGTTGGCGCAGATGAAGTTATACTTCCAGAAAGAGATGCTGGTATTATTCTTGCTGATAGATTAAGTCTTCCGTTTAAAACCTTATTTAGACTTGCTGAAAATTTTTCAATAAGTGAAATAGTAGCCCCAGCTTTTTTTATTGGCAGCACGGTAGATGAAATTGATTTTCATGATACCTACGAAGTAACTTTATTGGGCAAAAAAGTAAACAAAAAAATAATTCCTCTTAAAGGAACCATGCAGATAGAAGAAGGCGATCTTCTTATAGTTTCTGGCAGCAACGAAAACTTGCTCTATCTTAAAAACTTATAATTTTAAAAAAAGACACAAAAAAAGATCTGATTATACATAAATTATAATCAGATCTTTTTTGTTTTTTAGATCGTAACGATACGGATAATCGTAACTGATTGGCGATGACCAGCCTTTTTTCTATACTTTTTACGACGTTTAAACTTGAAAACTATTATTTTAGGTGCGCGCATTTGCTTAACAATAGTTGCTGTTATAGGAGTAGCCAAAAATGGTTGTCCTATTTCAACTTGTTCTGCGCCAGTTTTACGAAGTAATACTTCATTAAACGTTAAAGCAGTTCCAGCTTCGCCTTCAATTTTCTCAATAGCAATAGTTTTACCTTCGATTGCTTGATACTGTTTACCGCCTGTCTTAAAGATTGCATAGCGATCAGGAGCTATAAGATTCGTTTCCATGTAAGTTGATTACCTTCTTGATTTCTAAAAAACTAATATAAAAGATAGTTGAGCAGGGATTTTTACTATTCAGTATACTATTTACTATTTTTTTGTCCAGCAACTCTTTACGCAACTCTCCCCCTACCCTTTTGCAAAATATTTCGAGAAATTCTACAATTAAAGAGTCTACTATAATAAAACATGATCTTAACTGCACTAGGCCCTTTATGAAAAAATATGCTCTTTTTATTCTTTTATCTTTTTCTACCCTACTGCTTTCAAAGCCTAAAAGACAATGGGTTAACCCTCAAGAAGCAACTATCGATTTTTTTTACTTGTATGCCCCAGGCATATTAAGCAGCGAAACACAAATAAGCCGTTATTGCCCCTATTTTATAGGTTCGACAGGAGAATCTATCTCCTGCAAGAAAGGAATAGAAACAATCGGTCAAAATTCAGCAGCTTGTACCTTTCCAGAAATTATACGGTATCCCCAAAAAAGAACTTTTTTAGAACATGTTTCCCCGTACGGCATTTTAAAATCTATACACTTTGGCATACTTGCTCAAGCAAATAAGCAATTTGATTGTAAAATTAAAAAAAATAACTCTTTAGCTTCTTATTCTATTGCAGCTCATGCCATAGACTATTCTCAGATTAATATTGCCCAAAAGAAAGATCTGGCAGCTTTTAAGAAAACCGTAGAAAAAGAACAAGCTGCAAGAACTGTTAAACCTAAAAGTTGTAAGCATATTTTATATGGCGCTTCGCGTGGCGCAGCTGTAGTTTGTACGCACGGTTCTCTTTACCATTCAAATTCAATAGCAGCTGTTATAGCAGAAGCCCCATTTGATTGTATAGAAAATACAGCAATTTATGGCTCATTGGGAACTAAGATAAAAATTGGACTGGTAAGTAAATTATCTATTACTTCTGTTAAAAAGAACGGCATATCTCCTATTTCTGTGATAGAAAAATTTGATAAAACTATCCCACTTGCGTTAATAGCATCACAAGCTGATACTATTGTGCCACTAACCTGCGTACAAAATCTCTATAACAGCCTTATTAAAGCAGGGCACAAAAAAGTACATCTTCTGGTTTTAAAAAAATCATCTCATAACATGTATGCTTTTGGTCCAGAAAAACATATATACCAAAACTTTATCCATGCTTTTTATAAGAACTATAATCTGCCGCATATTCCAGAATATGCTTTTGCTGGAGCAAGCTTACTCGCTTAGCTTTTGTCTCTGTATAAAAAATTTCTTTTGCATAATTTAATTGCTGTATATGAGTCGATTTTTCATTAAAAAATTTATCGTGTACAGGAAAAATAAGCAGATCAAGTTTCTCTTTTGCATACCTCTTAACCAAAAACGGCTTAAGCGTATATCTTAAAAAAGTATCTTGTCTAGAAGCTGACTTTGATACTGCGCCGTAATCTATTGCAGTTATTACTCCCCGCAAGCACACAATAATTATAGGTTTTTTATGAGCCACAAGAACATCTATGCCGTAACGAGACGGTGCAAAAATAAAAAGCGAAAACAGAGTAAAAATAAGTAATATGCCCAATAGCATAGTTTTCTTAAGAAGAGAATACTGCATTGCTATAAGCGCAAAACTTAACAAAATAAGTAAGTAAAAATAAAAAGCTTGGGGCACAGCATAATATCTCAGTCCACCAGATCCTAGCAATTCTGTTAGCCAAACCCATAGATACGTAACTTTTTCTAAAGCTAGAATAAACAAAAAATTGGGCAAGCCACACAGCTCTGTAAAAAAAATAAAAAAAGAAAGCGCAAGATAAACACTTATAAACGGCGCAAAAATACAATTACCTAAAAAGCTTGCAAGAGAAACAGCAAGTCCCCATTCTACAAGAATAGGCAAAGAAAGTAAGGTTAAAAAAGTCTGCATAAACAGATAGTTTGTAAGCCAGGAATATATATTTTTTTTAGAAAAGAGTTGGTTTGACATGTATTACAGTATACGAGTAATAAAAAACCAAGACAATAAACTCTTTTATTGTGCCTAAAAAACGGTTCATGGTACACTTAAAAAAAGTATTTAACCATAAAAAGGGGTATCTCTTATGCTACACATACAAAACCTACTTTTCTTTTTTATAAGTATACTTTTCGTTTTTACCACCTATTCAAAAATAGTACTTTCTCCTAAAGATATCAAAACTATAGGCCAAAAAATATGGCACAACGAATGCGCTGGCACCATAGAAGGCCTTACCTATTGGAAGACCGGAGAAGATTGGGCATCAGTAGGCATTGGCCATTTTATATGGTTTCCTAAAAAGAAAACAGATCGTTTTATTGAAGGCTTTCCCCCCTTAATAGAATTCATGAAAAAAAAGAAAGTTACTATTCCTACATGGCTTTTAACAAAAAACTCTACCCTTATAGATTGCCCCTGGAACTCCCAAAAAGAATTTCTGGCCGATTTTTCTAGTACTCGTATGCAAAATTTAAGAATTTTTTTAGAAGAAACTATACCGCTACAAACAGCATTTATTGTGGGTCGGTTAGATCAATGGACAAAAACAAATCTTCCTAAAGAATATAGTCTTAAGACAAAAAGACATATCAAAACTCAATTTAATCGCATGACTAAAACCCCCCAAGGGCTCTATGCTCTTATTGATTATATAAATTTTAAAGGTGAAGGCCTTGCTTCTGGCGAGCAGTATCATGGGAACAAATGGGGCCTTGCCCAAGTATTAGCCGCCATGAAAGGTGAACAGAAAGAAAAATCTGCTTTACATGATTTTTCTACCGCAGCAAAACAGGTGCTTACCGAACGTGTAAATAACGCTCCACCAGAGCGCCAGGAAGAACGCTGGCTCCCTGGCTGGAAGAATAGAATTGATACCTATACAAAAAATTAATTTCTTATAAATTTACCAATAAAAGTAGACCAATTATTTCTTGGGGCAAAATATGAACTCGCATAAGATGGTTCTATAAAACTTTGAGGGAAATATAAAGAAACACCTAAGGCTCCCGGCAAATCTGACCCCTTAACAGTAAGAACAACCATAGATGTTGCCTTTTGTACAAGCTGTGTCAAAGCTGTTTTTATAGCAACTAGTTGCGGTTTAAGCGCAGAAGAAGCTTGTATGGAACTCATATTCTTTATAAGATTATTGCAAAAAGTTATCATATCAATATATACCGTATCATCAAAAGGACGACTAATACTTTTTTGTATAGCTAATTTAAGCTTCGGCTTAAGTGCAGTACCCCAAGCGCTTATTAAAGCTAAAGAAAGATTATTTAAAGCAGTATCAACAGGCGCATATTGAGATACATCCATAGTTGACATGGTATAACTATTTGTTCTTTGACCAAACGTATTAGCCTTATAAAAAAGATTATAAGCAGTTGTTATCGATTTTGCTGCCGCACGTTGATCTGCTCCTGAAGTAAACGTTTTTAAAAAGCTATAATCCCAACCATATCCTGGTTCTGTTTGCTCTGAAGCAACTAAATAAGAAGCCAAATCTGATAAGCCAGAAGCAACCTCACAACCAGCCATAAGACAGGCATCAAAACCTACAATATCTGTCTTTTTATTATTACGCGCTGTTTTTACCTCAGTTAACACAGAACGCAAATCGATATCAGTTAAGTTATGTCCCGTAGTATCATCGTAACAAAATCCACGCCAAGCTTCTTTTTCTGTGAAAGCTCTATTTAAAATACCACTCCCATGATTCCAGAGAACAAGAGCAAACTTATCTGACGGGTAAGAAGTAATAGCCCAGTTGCAAGCATTACTTAATGTTACACGACTACCGCTATCCACCTGTAAATCTGTTCCTATAAGTTTTTGATTATTATAGGTAATTTCTAATTTCTTACCTATTTTTTGCCCATTTTGAACAGGAGGACACCAATAGACAAGAATATTGACGTTAGGATTATTAATAAGCTTCATCTGATCAATATTAAATTGAGCAAAATCGGACAAACTATTATCAGCAGCAATATATACGAGAATAGTCCACGGGATAGGATCTTTTACTGGGTGAAGTACAGAGGTTATAGTGCAAAGCATAACCACAGAATAACTAAAAATACTTACTATTCTTTTATACATAACTTTATCTTTCATGTTTTAGGGTAATAACTTACGTTTATTACTATAAAAAATAGATCTTGGAGAAAGCAAGTACTAAGTTGTTTTTATAAAATTTGACAAACTGAAAATTTTAAACTATTCTTATACTATACAATAGACAACACGCAGAAGGAAAACACCTATGTCATATCAGATTAAAACAAATATAAACATGCTTATTATAGCTTTTTTAAGCACAACAGCATTTTTAGCTCATAGTATGGAAAAAGAAACAGGCCTAGGTAGATTATATCAAGCCGACATCGATTCTTTTAAAAGATTATCAGTTATGGCAAAAGAAGAACCAGTACAGATGCATTTTATTAGACCTCTAGCAATACAAGTAGCAATACAAGTAAGCCCTCTTAAAAAGCAATTATTTAAACATTTAGTTGAAGAATTAAAAGCAAAAAAATGCTGTGACTTAACTATCAAACATCTTCTTGAACATAAAGCGCCTGTGGATTGTTCTGACAAAGATGGTAATACACCGCTATCTCTTGCAGCTCAATACCAAAATTCTCTTATTGTACAGCTAGTAGCTCAGGCACAACCTCATATTAATACGTGCGAAGTTGATCCATTAATACAAAATAAAAAGGGTAACACAGCGATTGTTGAAAGCACCTTAAGATATAACAAGCATGGTGATAATTTTAATTCTTTAGTAATTATAAGAGACTGTCTGTTTAAAGCTGCCTGCGAAGAACTTTTAACCAAAGAAGATAAGAAAAAAACAAAAAACTAATACATACACATCAAGGATATACATTATGAAAAACATACTTAAAAAAATATTATTTGGTCTTTGTATCACCACGCTCAGTTCTGTACATACTATGCAATTACCAGAACTAGCTAAACAGTCGTTCAAGCTTATTAAGAATAATAGCTTATTAACTGCTGCAGCATTAACCGCTACAGGAATTGCTTATTATTATAGGTATATAAATAGCAAAGTTGACAAAGAACCTACTAATTTACCAAAAAGTAATGCTCTACATGTAGCAGAAAATCCAAAACAGGTTACATTTTCTCAACTATCAAAATATAATTATATGTCTTTAGATAGTTTAAATGCTTTACTTTTAGAAGCAATAATCTCAGGCGAAAGCGCTAACGTAACTGCTTTACTAGAGAACGGTGCTCATCCGAACTATAAAACAGAACTTGGCAGAACTATGCTTATTGAAGCGACCCTTTATTCAGGAGAAGCATATATTACTATTCTTAGTAGTCTTTTAAGCCATGGTGCTTTTACTGATAAAACAAATAATCAAGGCATGAATGCCCTTATGATTGCTTGCGAACAAAACGATACTGAAAAAGCTCTTCTTTTACTACAGCATTGTAATAAAAAAGATATAGATGCTACAAATAACGATGGTGAAACTGCACTTATGTTAGCAGCATCACATGGAAACGCTCAAATTATTACTGAATGTATTAAGCAGGGGGCAGATGTACATAAAACTAATCTCCATGAAGAAACAGCTTTATTATATTGTTTAAGTAATCCTGCATCCGATATTATGGGCCTGAAACAAATTCTTACTTTTAAAGCATCGGTAGATTGTATGGATAGAGATAAGAGCACAGCTCTTTCGCTAGCAGTTCAAAATCATACACCAGAAGTAACTCAACTTATAATAGATCATTATCCTGATACCCCTAAAATAAACCCATTATTAAAAAATAATTTTGGCTACACTATTGCAGAAGAAGCAGAAATGAATGAAAAAAGAATACAAGGTCATGATGGTCTGATATTAGATTTTTCCATTAGACTTAAGCAAAAGAAACAATAAGAAACATTATTATTGTAGTAAATTTTATAAAAGAAAGAACAAAATATGAAGATTTTATTAAAAAAATTAATCTTATCTCTGTGCTTAGTTATGCTCAGCTCAATACAAACTATGCAATTACCAGAAGAATCTGTTGAATGCTCTGCCCATAGTATTCAAGCCATGCCTGCAAACTCTATAGATAATGCACTCACTCATGCAGTAATAAAAGGCCAAAGTGCTCAAGTAGCAGAGTTACTAAAAGCAAGAGCAAATCCTAATCATCTCACCGAGTATGGATCAAGCATGCTTATAAAAACAGCTCTTTATAAAGACACACACTATACTGAGATTACTGCTTACCTATTACAGCATGGCGCTCGCGTAGGTCACAAAAATAAACATGGCATGAATCCTCTTATGATTGCTTGCAAAGAAGGGCATGCTGATACAGTTTCACTTTTATTAGCCTATTGCAAACCAGAAGATATCAGTGTGGTAAATAACCAAGGCGAAACTTCGCTCATGCTTGCAGCTGCAAGCGGTAATCCTATCTTAATATCACTACTTGCTGCTTATCCGCTAGAAATAGAAAAAACCAATAACTATGGAGAAACAGCATTAATCTATTGGCTAGAAAATCCTCAAGCTCATCCCGATGGACTTAAAAAACTTCTTGCATTACAAGCACAAGCCGATGTTTGTGATAGATACAATAACACAGCTCTTTCGTTAGCAGTTCAAAATCATGAACCAGCTATTACACTATCACTATTGAAAAACTTAGACACTCTTGCTTTGCACAGAGTAGACCAATTGTTAAAAAATTCTGATGGATATACTTTTTTAGAAGAACTTACATTTTGCAAAAAGAATCCTAAATCGCACCGTATTTTTATAGAAAATTTTATAAAAAAACAGGCTCAAAATTTTAAAAACTAACAGTCATGTTAAGCTTTTATAAAATAAGCCAAGAACTCTTTATTTCCCGATCCGCCAAGTAACGGCGATTCTATACAGCCTTTTGGAATGAATCCAGAGGCTGTTAAACTTTTTTGGATACGATCAACAACTTCAGCATGAACCCGCGGATCTTTAATAACACCTTTTTTTGAAAGTGATTTTCTATCTCTTTCAAATTGCGGCTTAATTAAAACTACCAGCTCACCCGAATTCTTAAGAAGAGGAATAACCGTATCTATAATTTTAAGAACAGAAATAAATGAGACGTCTATTGCAATAAAATCAACTTGAGCTCCCAAAAGATCGGTTGTTACGGTATTTATATGAGTTTGCTCAAATAAAGTAATGCGAGGATCTGTTTTAAGGCTCTCATGAAGTTGACCGGTACCAACATCGATACCAATTACTTTTGATGCGCCGTGCTGCAACAAACAATCGGTAAAGCCGCCCGTTGACATACCTATATCAAGCGCTGTTTTATTTGCTAGGTTTATAGCAAAAAAAGAAAGTGCTTTTTCTAATTTAAATCCTGCACGAGAAACATACCGTGGTTTTTCTGCAATAATTTCTATGAGATCTTCCGGGCCAACCTGTGTGCCTGGCTTTAAGAGAGACTCTTTATTACAAAGAGCCTCTCCATTTTTTATGTATTTTTGTATAAGCGTTTTGCTATATTCTGGATATTTGCTCTGCAGAGCTTGATCAAATCGAAGCATGTTTTATAAGCTCTTGTGTTGTTTCATTAAGGGGATAGAAATAGTTGCGCGATAATCTTTTTTCATCTTCTAATACTACGCGCATAGGTAATACGGCGAAAATATTATTAGATGTTTTTATGGTAAGAAAATCATTTTTTAAACCATCAAAAAGTGCTTTTCTAAAGTCTGCAAGACTTTTTACTTCTTTATTATTTATTTCTTTAATTAACGTACCTGGAGCAAGTGTATGTACACGAGCAGCTTGTGAATCAGGAAATAAATTAGTGACTACCAGTACTGGTTCTACCTGATTTTTAATATCAATAAATCGAGTTAATTCCGGAGAAATACCTAGCAATAAAGGAATATGATTAATAGCTAGTTCCATAACGGTTAATCCACCAATAACTTGATAGTCTATATCTTCGTAACCAGGAAAATAACGACGAACTGCTAATAACTTTTTAGGCTCTAACACAAAACTCGTATCATGTTTTGTACCGTTACGATAATACGTCAAACTTACTTTATCGCCCCATTCAATACGAGATACAAAATCAAGTAAAGAAATTTTATCTTCTGACCAGGGCACATTCATTTCCCCATAGACGTCTACAGGATAGTTATTAATAGTATAAAGCATATCGCCGCTTTTCATACCCACTTTGGCAAGAGGGCTTCCTTCATAAATCTGAAAAATATATAAACCACCAGGCAAAGGATTGCCCAAAAATTTAGTAAGATTTTCACTTGCATAATTATAATGAATACCAAGAAACGGTTTTCTTAAAAGAATAATACCGGTCTTAGGATCGGGCTTATCTTTTTTTATTTGTCGTAAAAACAAAGCTACTTCAGGGCTTGGTATAATCCAGCCTACGTTCTGAGCATCTGGAGCAGCCATACTATTAACGCCGACTACTTCGCCATATTCATTTAAAGAAGGACCACCAGAATTACCTGGATTAATAGGAGCATCTATTTGAATAAGATGCATTTGCCCCATAGGTGTTTGTAAATTTTGTCTACCACTTACGACACCTTTAGTACTCTTGAGAAACTGCTGACCAAGAGGATAGCCAAGTGTCATGATTTTATCACCACGACGTAAAAGATCAGCATTACCAAGCTTTAAAAAAGAAACTTTTCCTAATGTTTTTTTTAATTTTTCAAGAGCTTGTGGTTGCAGACGTAAAAGTGCTAAATCCCTTTCTGGAGCTACTGCTATAATATCGACATCTAAGCGAGATTTTCCTAAAGACGGCACTTGAATAGATAAAGCTTTTGACTGATTAATAACGTGAGCATTTGTTATCAAATCTCCTTCTTCACTGATAAAAAACGCAGAGCCATACATCTCTCCATGATTAGGTGATTTGTAGGGCTCTAGCCAGTTAAATTCTGCTGCCTGCGTAAATACTTGCACAACACTATCTTTGCATTGAGCTGGCAAATCTGACCAGTTAGTAGTTTTTATTGCTACTTTATCGGTTTCTTCTGAACCAATAGTTTTTTTTATATCAGGATTTTTTACTCGTAATTCTTGAGCGAGTTCATACAGAAAGGCATCTGTTTTTGTTTGATTTCTCCATAATACAAAACCCCCAGAAACTACTACAAAAAAAGTGATAGTTGCTATTAACCCATATACATGTTTTTTTTGATTCATCATAAAAATAGTTCCTCGTACCTGCTATGTTATTTCTTCGCCTTAAAGTGTAACCTAAAAAGTAATAAACACAATTTATAGATTTATTGGTAATCCAAAAAGAGTTCGTGCTGTTTGAGTAGTGATCTGAGAAACTTGATCAAATGGAATTTCTCTCAACTGGGCAAGATACTCTGCTATTATTTTTATATAAGCGGGTTTATTTTGTTTACCACGAAATGCTTGTGGTGGCAAAAACGGCGCATCAGTTTCTAAAATGAGAGAACGTAACGGTACAGATTTTACCACTTCTCTTAATAGAGTATTTTTTGGATAGGTTATGGTTCCGCCAATACCAAGCACAAAACCAAGAGCTAGAGCATCTTGAGCAAACGCGAGCGTTTCAGAAAAACAATGTATAGTACCGCGAAGATTATTATGTCTATATTCATCCAAGCAGCGCAATACTTCGTCTTGTGCATCACGTGTATGAATAACCAAAGCAAGATTATGCTCTAATGCTAATTCTATTTGAGCTTTAAAAACATCTTTTTGCAAGAGTATATTAAAATCTGGATAATGCTTATCTAGGCCGCATTCGCCTACTGCTACAATCTTATTATCTTCTTTATTTTTTAGTAATTTTTCTAAAGCAATAATTTCTTTTTTCCAATCTTGTGTAGCGTCGTTGGGATGTATACCCACAACTGCATACACTGACTTATAAGCTTTTGCGAGCAGAACGCAATTAGTACTTTCAATAAGATTGGTACCTATAGTAAGTATCTGATTCACCTCAGATTCTGTAGCTTCAGTCACAAACAACTCTGCTTTTTGTACATCTTCTTGAGTGAGTGGTACATCAAAACTATTTTTTATGAGTAAATTAAGGTGGCAGTGCGTATCAATCAGCATAAAATCCTTATCTAACCAGTTTTTTTAAGTATAAAAATTTGACAAACATCTAAATCAATTTACTCTTATTTTAGATTGTTTCATACAAAAACAATAAAGCAGTGTATAAAACTAATTTTATCTAAAGGGCTATCTCATGAATAAAACTGAGTTGATAAATTCTCTCAGCCTCGAGACCACATTTAGCAAAAAAGATCTTTCTCGCACTTTAGAGGCGCTCGTTCGCATTGTCGAACGTACACTCAAAAAAGGCGATAAACTTCAGTGGTCCAGCTTTGGAACTTTTTCTGTATCTAAAAGAGCAGAAAGAATGGGGATTAATCCAGCAACTAAAGAACGTATCAAGCTTGCTGCAACTATAGTTGCCAAATTCAAACCAGGAAAAAATCTCAAAGAAGTTGTTAAAGCGGTAAAGTAATTTTCTTTGCCCTTAAACCGAGCTTTTACCCGTAAAGCCGCTGTAAAACGCGGCTTTTTTTATACAAATATTTTTTTCCTTTATGTTATTTTTTTAAAAGGGCACGCTATGTTTTTTTCACAAAAAAAAACGGTAAAAAACAATCAGACATGGGGAGAATGGCTTCGCGAAATGGCGATACTTCTTTCTGTTATTTTTCTTATTAGAACGTTTGGTTTTGGCTTATATCAAGTACCAAGCGGCTCTATGGAAGTTACCATGCTTGAAGGC
>CAXNJL010000005.1:0-12451 GCA_964202625.1 Candidatus Babeliales bacterium
TTGCTAGTAGGTATTAACGGCAGTGGCAAGACTACGTGTGCAGGCAAATTGGGCTATTTGCTTACTCAAAAAAACAAAAAATTATTATTTGCTGCAGGTGATACGTTTAGAGCTGCTGCAACAGAGCAACTTAAAATATGGTCCGAACGATGTGGTGGACTATTGATTGAAGGTAAAGAAAACCAAGATCCCGCTTCAGTTATTTATCAAGCATGTACTATTTTTAATCAAAGTGATTTTGATGCGCTTATTATTGATACTGCTGGTAGATTGCAGGCTAAAGTGCATCTTATGAAAGAGCTCGAGAAAATAAAAAAAACAGTTGAGAAGTTATTGCCGAACAAAAAAATAACTACGTTATTAACTATAGATAGTATGCTCGGGCAAAATTCTTTAGAGCAAGCGCGACTTTTTTATGAGAGCACTACCGTGGATGGTATTATTGTTACAAAATTAGATGGCACGGGCAAAGGCGGTATTGTTATTTCTATCATACAACAGCTTGGCATACCCGTAGCCTATGTTTCTTATGGAGAAAAAGCAGATCAATTTTCTGAATTTGATGCTTCTTCTTATGTGAAAGATCTTTTTTAATGGAATTATTTAAGTTTTTACAGAGCATAACGTCAGAACTGCTTTTTTTATATGATCATGATGCTGCACAAGTTATAGCCTTTGATATTTTACAGGCAGCAACAAAAAAAAATAGAGCGCAGCTTCTTGTAGAAAAGAATCGCGAAATAACGAAAGAAGAAAAAAAAAATGTGCGCTTGATTCTTGAGCGGCACCTACAAAAGCATGAACCGTTAGCCTATATTTTTGGCACTATGCCTTTTTTAGACCTTATGTTTATCGTGCGCCCACCAGTACTTATTCCTCGTCCAGAAACAGAAGAATGGACTCATAAAGTTATAGCGCAGCTTAAAAAGCTTTCACCAAAAGAACAAAAAGAACTTACTATTTTGGATCTGTGTACTGGCTCTGGCTGCATTGGAATATCTTTAGCGCATGCTTTTCCGTTCGCGCAGGTAGATGCAGTAGACAAAGCAGATCATGCGATTCTTTTAGCCAAAGAAAATGCTCAAAAAAATGGTATAAAAAATATACAGTTTTTTTTAGGCGATCTTTTTCAGCCGTTACCAACAGATAAAAAATATGATCTTATTGTCGCCAATCCACCCTATATTGATGGGCAAGCATGGGAATCTATTGAGCCAAGTGTAAAAAACTGGGAAGATTATGATGCCTTAGTTGCCCAAGATCATGGTATGTATTTAGTTAAAAAAATTATTACCGAAGCATCAAAAAATTTAAAAAAGCATTCTTCGCTTGATACCTATGGTATTAAAAGAGTCTGGATAGAAATAGGGCACGATCAAGGCCCGGAATCTTTAGACTTTTGTAAAAAATCAGGATACAGTAACGCTAAAATCGCACAAGATTATATGCATGTTAATAGGCTTATATTAGGTACTCCAGATATAATGTAATCTAAAATAGGTAGACCTAAGAAGAAATCCCTGTTTTTTGCAAGAGAGAAAGCAAAAAAGAATATCGTTTTTCTGCTGGTATAGCGCTCAAGCCTTTAATCATAATATAGGTAGAGCCTGCAGAAATAACCATGTCTAATGGTTGAGATACCGGCATAAATAGTGAAAGTGCTTGAGATACGGGATTGTGAGATCTTTTAAGTAAGAGTGCCTTTAAAACTTCAGCAGAAATTCTAATAGTTCCTGCAGTTATTTCGTATCCTACGCGAGCTGTTGCCCCAATTATAAGTCCATAGGGGATTCCACATATTATTTTTTTGCTATAATACCAAACTGTTTGCGGTATATTTTTTGTAAAAATTTCAGATTCATCTATAGGCCTGTGGCATAACGGGCATTCTGGGTACACTGCGTAAGCAACCTGTAAACAGCTTTTATGGAATATGTGTGGTGTAATGCCAGGTTGATCTTTTGTGCATGCATCAAGAATTATGGATTCTTCAAGCGTAATATAGTATTGGCATACCGGGCAATGATCAGAAAGTATCACAAGGGGGAGGTTGGGTAGTTTGGCATAATCTGCTTCTTCTTCCATGCGAGCTTGTTTTAGTGCTTTTTCGCTATCAAATTCTATGTACTCATAATCATCTGAATCGCTTTGATGTTCTTGCATAGATAATAGAGGCATAAAAAAACAGAGACTTAAGAAAAAGAGATTCATAGCAACACCTTTTTATATATAAAAAAAGATATATTCTTTATTCTCTCTAGTTTATCAAGCCTCTGTTTGTAATAGCTAGAACTTTATTGTTTTTTGCTCATTTTGTTTTTAAATGCTTGCAAAGAAGCAGGGAAATACTGTTCGGCTATAGTAAGCATCTGTTCTGCGTAGACTCTAATCTCATATTGTGCTCCTGGATGAGTTCTTAGGCGTATAAAATGCATAAGTGAATGTAAATTACACGTAAATATAAACTCGGTATACGTACACATGGGCAGTAAGCCGCGCGCTTGTTCTCTGCAAACGCCAAGAGCAAGAAGTTGTTCATATGCTTTACCTGCAGTTTCAAGAGCAGCTTTATAGATTTGGGCGCTTTCTGTACTAGTATCTAATACACCAAAAGAACTTTGTTTATTCAGCATATCTTGTTGGCGCCACACTTGTGGAATATAAAATTCCAAAGGAGCTTGAACGTAGCGATAGCTTATTTCGTTATACGAGTTCATGCGATGGCGCATCCATTGCCGTTGCACATAGAGCGGCGCTTTTACTCTAAAAGAAAACTGATTATGCTCAAAAGGACTGGTATGATCATGTTCTATAAGAAAGTTAATAAGTTTCGCGTCTCGCTCTGAAAGCGTTTCGCTTACTTTGCCATAAGATACACGCGCAGCGTTTACTACGTCGATATCAGATCCAGAAATTCTAATAAGTTCCAGTGAGCTTATGCCGTCACCAAGCGGATCAGTTTTATGATTATTTTTTTGCGTAATTATGTCTTGTTGATCTATTGCAAATTCTTGTAAATCTTTAATTATTTTTTCAGTTTCCATACTATTTCTTTTATCTGCTTTTTAAAAATATTTTTAACAGTTTAAGTATAGCAGCTAAAATTTATTTTTTGTTGTTTATGTACTAAAGAAAAATCTGCAAACATATACCCTTTTGCAGCCAATTCTTTTTTATGCGTAATTAAAAAAATAACAGAATTTTGCGCTAATTCTTGTATAGTCACAAAAATCTTTTCTTCGCTGAGAGTATCAAGATAACTGGTTGGTTCATCGAGTATAATAACTGCTGGCTTAAAATAACGTGCGCGCAGATAGGTATTTATAAAAAGTATTTTTTGACGCTGGCCTGCTGATAAAATTTCATGTTTATCTAAGCTTACTGTTTCTAGATTGTATTTTTCTAATAATTCTAGCAGATACTTTTTTGTATACGTATATTCTGGTAGGCCAAGAAGTAATAGTTGGTAGATAGTGTCAGATAACATATAATCTGTTTGTATCTGTATAAGTACTAGTTTTTGTCGTTCTGACTCCAAAAGGTCATGCGCAGATATAGTATTAATTATTATTGTGCCAGCTGTTGGTTGTATGCAGCCAGAAAGCAATAAAGCAAAACTGCTTTTGCCCGATCCAGAAGGTCCGGTTATGACATACAATTTATTTTCTTGATTATGTGGAACTTCTAAAAACAGAGCGAGATTATTAAATAATATTTTTTTATCTGAATACCCAAAAGAAAGAGATTTTATGTTTATAGTTGTAGACCCATAAGACCTATTTTTTAATAAAATTTTTTCTGAGTTTTGATTATCTGGAATAGTGTGCATGTAGCTAAAAAAATCTTGTATATCAGCAAGAGCTTTTACAGCAGTACGTAGTGGTCTTTCTAGATAAAGTATTCCACTGGTGCTTCGCATATACGAGCCAAGTAATCCAAGAGCAATAGTTATAGAAATTTGTCCATAAAAAAGCGCATTAAAAAAATAACTACTTACCAGCGCAACTGATACAAGATATAAAAAAGAAATTATTGCATGAATCTGTGCATTAATATTCCAAAAGTATATTTCGTTGTATCTATCAGATAGTATAAGCTTTTTTATGCGCGCAAGTATCTGCTCTGTTGCTCCAGATGCTTGAATCAGCGATATCGCAGAGCTATGTGTTATAATAAAGTTTTTTAAACTATCTTGTGTTTCTATGCATTTCGTTTCTTGTTTTTTAAGTAAACGCCAATATAAATAGCTGTGCAAACAAGCAATAGCAATAAGTAATAAAGCGGTGTAAGAGGCAATAGGAGAAGCATAACAAAAGAGCGTTATAATAACGGTAATCGTACGAATAACTGTTGGTATAATTGCAAAAATAAAAGAAGTTAAGAGCTCTTTATAACTTTGTATTGCACGTTCTATTTTACTTATAGATACGCCTGTTTCTTTCTGCGAACCAACTATAAGATTATTCTGAAATATTTTTTGATAACTTGTATAACAGAGAGTACTGGTAATAGTTACTTCTAGTTTAGTATAGATTATTCTTAAAAAAGCAGCTAAAAAAATCTCCGCTAACCATATACCAAAAAGAGCTAGAAAAAGAGATCTGTTGTGATCAGTTATGCTAGAAAATAGCCATAAAGGCAGTAATGGATGCAGTACATTTAATGCGCTATCAAGCGCTATAATAGTTACTAATAAAACTAGGTGAGCTGTAATAATCTTGTACCAACTATTTTTTTGTATCATAGTTCTAATGGATATTGTATGCACAGGTCTTTTATTTTAGCAGCAGCTTTTTTTTGAATATTCGCGTCTTCTGGAGCAGATAATACTGAATCAATAATTTCAGCTAAAAGTTCCATCTCAATTTCTCTCATACCGCGTGTAGTAACTGCGGGAGTACCTAAACGTATACCGCTGCCAATCCATGGTTTTTGTGTATCAAAGGGAATAGTACTTCTTGAGGTTGTTATGCCAACAACTTCTAAAATTTTTTCTGCTTGAAGTCCCGTAACTTTTTTTGAAGTAAGATCGAGCGTAAAAAGATGGTTTTCAGTTCCACTACTTACAATTCTATAACCGCGTGCAATAAATGCTTTGCTGAGTGCTTGAGCGTTTGCTAAAACTTGTTTTTGATAGATTGCAAATTCAGGTTGTAGCGCTAATTCGAATGCAGCAGCTTTTGCTGCTATAGTATGCATCATAGGACCGCCTTGTAATCCTGGCATAAGAGCTTTATCAATAGACTCCCCAAGATGAGATTTAGCAAGAATAAATGCACCACGTGGACCACGCAATGTTTTATGCGTAGTGCTTGTAATACAATCTGCAAAGCCTACGGGACTTGGATGCAAATCTGTTGCAACAAGACCTGCAATATGTGCTATATCAGCTAAAAGATACGCACCTACCGATTGTGCTATGTTTGCAAATTTTTCAAAATCAATAATGCGTGAATAAGCAGAAGCTCCAGCTATAATAATTTTTGGTTTATGTGTATGAGCAAGCTGTTCAATAGTATTATAGTTAAGCAATTCTGTTTCTTTATCAACTCCGTACTGTACAGCATTATATAAAGAGCCAGAAAAACTTACTGTGTGACCATGAGTAAGATGTCCACCTGAAGATAAACTCATGCCCAATATCGTATCGCCAGGTTTTATAAGTGCATGATACACTGCCATATTTGCTTGCGATCCTGCATGCGGCTGCATATTTGCATAATCTGCTTTAAATAATTTTTTACACCGTTCGATTGCTAAATTTTCAACTTTATCAGCAATGGTACATCCAGCATAATATCTTTTTCCTGGGTATCCTTCAGCATATTTATTGCTCAGCAGGCTTGCTTGGGCTTGCATAACGGCCGGTGAAGCATAATTTTCTGAAGCAATAAGCGTAAGGGTATTTTTTTGGCGCTCTTTTTCTGCATCTAAAAGAGTTGCTAAAAAAGGGTCTGTATGGCTAAGATTATAGTTCATAGTTTTATAGTTTTTAAAAAACCTTTATCTAATAAAAGATGAGAGAAAACACCAAGCATAAAAAAAAGTGCATCGTAATATACGAGTGTATAATAACATGGATAAGCATATTTTATAAGAGCAAGCAATAAAGCAATAAGTGTAGCAATAAACCAAAAATTATGAAAAATACCTCTATGTTTTGATAAAATAGGAACACAGCTGAGTATGCTTAATAAGCTTGCCTGAAGCCATTTTTGTGAAAGTACCATAAAAACAAGTAGCACAAAAAAAAGGGTATAAAAAACAGATTGTCCCTTGCTTTTTATGTCAATATCAGGAAAAAGTGAACCCAAAAGAGTGCATATACTCCATTCAATAAAAGATGGAAAAGAAAAAGATACAAGAGAAAAACAAGTAAGTAACAGACAAGAGCATAAAAATCCAAACGATATATGTTGTCTGTATCCTGGCATGTTATTTTATTTTCATAAGTGTTGTATGTGGATAATAAAAAGAAATGACTTCTTTATACGTATGGCCTTTTTCTACCATAGAACATGCACCCCATTGACATACTCCTAAGCAATGACCGTAGCCTTTACCATGAAACGTAAGAATATCTTTTTCCCGAGTTAAAGTAAAACGCGTGCTTTTAATTTTTTTTAAAAGAGAATATAAGCGTTTTCCTGTCAGCGTACAGGTTTGTGTTTTATCTCTTATCATAAGAGTTTGAACAAATCCTGCGCCATCTCGTGATGTTATTTTAACTTCTTTTATAGTTTTAAGATCTGGGAAATCTTGCTCAAATAATTTTACGAGTTCTTTTATACTATAAGATGCTGACCAGGTATATAATTTACAATTTTTGCAATGGGTACAGGCATACTTTCTTGATAAATAGGGTGCTTTTTTAAAATCGATACCTTGCATTTTGCTCGTAATTGCGCCACCGCAACAAGCATCAAACATAGCTTCGATTGGTTGTTTATTATAAGCAATAATAATTCCCTCTGTTTCTAAAACAGCTTCTTTAAGAACTGGCGGTATAACTCCGCCACCATAGGTTTGGTGTATATTTGTATTTTTTATATCATAAGGAACTTTTGCTGTGCCTTTAGCTCTTTTATTTCGTGCAGTGAGAACCTTAGAAAGCACATAGGTTCTACAAATAATAGCAAAGGCTCTATTGAGTTCTTTGGGCCATCCTGGCCAACTTTCTTTACTTACTACAGATCCTACGTATTTTTCGCTTTCAATAGCATTGATAAGATAATAATTGTTATTAAAAAACAATACTAAAAAAGAGCCTTCATACCCTACTTTTTTAAAAGTAAGCAAAGCATTTTTTTTGCGCGGAGAAAGGGATATGCTTTTATAATCGCAGGGCTTATTGTTCAATAATAATTTTTTATTTTTAAGTTCTATGAGTACTGTTTTTTTATATATTTTTTTTTCTGTACGATTATCAATATTTATTGCTACTATGCCATCTTCAGATTCTACTGTCCATGAAGTTGTTTCTAAAAGTGGCTCATCAAGAAGAACCCGAATAGTAAATGCTGTATTATTAATAGAAAAGAGCTGCGTAGAAAAACCAGTGCAGAGAAGTAAAATAAAAAGAGCAACGTAATACTTAGTTTTTATGATCATGAGATGCTATCCAAGAGGTAAATTTTTCAGGTAATGGTGTACGCATTTCAACACCTTTATTTGCAAGGGCATCTGCATCTTTATTTTCTTCGCGTAGCACATGCTTTATAGTATAGGCGTAGCCATCAAGAAGTTTAACTGCTTTTTCGTGTAATTTTTTAAGATGTATATCATGTACTTTGTAAACGCCTTGTATTTGACGTACAAGAAGCTGTGAGTCGGATATAATTTCGATCTTATCGTGTCTATGGTTATCTTGTTTTGTTTCTGGTAGAACAAAAAAAAGAGCTACTAAAAGAGCAGAATATTCTGCCTGATTATTTGTTTTTTTGCCTAAATAAAAAGCATAAGAAGTAGCAGGCTCTGAATCTTTTAAAACATATACTCCGATTCCAGAGGGCCCAGGATTTCCACGCGATGCTCCATCAATAAAAATCTTCCAGTGAGCTTTTTTTGATGGTACGGTATGAACTTTTTCTTCTCCAAACAAAAATAATTGTTTCATGATCGCACATAGAGTAGGCGGTAACAGTCTTTGCATTGCACTATCTGGCTGCGCAAAAGCAAATCTCTATCAGCGCTATTTATAGGATAAAAACATGATGAACAGCTATCTTTTTCCATGGGTATTGCTGCGTATGGAGTTGTTTTTCGTAAATTTTCATACTGATCATACAGTTCAGGAATTACATATGGCGCTTTAAGCAGACGAGCTTCTTGGTTTTTTTGTTGCTCAAAATCTAGATCTACTATTCTTTTTGAAAGAATTTTTATTTCTTTTTCAAGAGCCGGCAGTAATTCTTTTTCTGTTTCTTTAAGCTCAGTATATGTTTTTTCTGCTGTTTCATGCTCTTCCCAAAGAGCAAATAATATCTCTTCTGTAAGACCAGAATTTTTTTTAAGAGCTTCTAATTCTGTAGTAAGAGCAAAAAAATCTTTTGCTTGCATTGTTTGATCAAGATTTTTTTGGGTTGTGTTACGCCTAAGATCAAGCGCATTACTTTCCAGTTCTTGTATATGCAATTTTTTTTTAACGATAGAAAGAGTTTCTTGCGCATCTAAAAGAGACGCTTTATATTCTGTTACACGAGATTCAAGGCCAGATATTTCAGCCCGATTGAGTTCTTTTTTATGAATTATATCGAGTATTTCATGATCAATGAGAACAAGATCTACAAAGATATCACGTTGTGCATGGTTCATAGGAGGGGAACCTTTCTTATGTCTGAAGCTTTGGTGGGCCCACCAGGATTTGAACCTGGGACCTCCCGGTTATGAGCCGGTTGCTCTAACCAACTGAGCTATGGGCCCAGACATTTTTATATGTTTATTATCATACTCTAAACCAAATCTTTTGTGAAGTATGAATTAACTTTTATTGTGATAATCTCTCAAGATATATATGTATAGATAATAAAGGAGCTTTTTTAGTGGAGCAAAAATTATTTTTTGAAGATGGAATTTCTGGTGTGATCCCAGAAGTAAATTTAAATCTTGCATTAGAGGCACGTAAAAAAAAATACAATCTAAAAGCTTTTATAGTATTAAAGCAACTGCATGGCGCGCACGGGCTCTGTATAGAATCAGAAGAGCAAGCAGCTGGTATAGCTCCCAGATCATATGACGGCGATTATATTATTACAAACATAAAAAGTATAGCTATCGGCGTACTAACTGCTGATTGCCTGCCTGTACTAGTATATGATCCAAAAACAGAATCTATAGGTGTAGCTCATGCTGGGTGGCGTGGCTCTGCACAAGAAATTTGCATAAAAATGCTTGAGCATATGATGCGCAATTTTGGCGTAGATAAAGAATCTGTGCAGATATTTTTTGGGCCGTCTGCTGGAGTATGTTGCTATGAAGTTGATACTCTTTTTATAAAAAATATAGAAAATTTTAGCTATAGCCCAGAAACTTTAAAAAAAAATAATAATAAATTGTATTTTGATCTTGCACTTTTTAATAAGCTCCAATTACTTAGTTTTGGTATACATCCAGAACAGATAGATACTACTAAAAATACATGTACGATAGAAAATAGATCTTTTTGTTCGTACAGAAGAGATTCTGCAAATGCTACAAGGCAACTTTCTTTTATTTTTCTATAAAAGCTTGCTCTAAGGCCCCTATCAATTGGTTGAGACATATTCGTATTTATGGTAGGGTTTAATTATTTTAAAAATATATTTGATACTCTCGTTAAGAAAGAATGCTTTATGATAACCGCTCTACTGGCTAAAATTTTTGGTACCAATAATGCGCGACAAGTTAAACGTTTAGAACCATGTGTAGAAAAAATTAATGCTTATGAAGCCCATATGCTCACTCTTTCTGATGAACAACTCACAGAAAAAACAGCTTATTTTAAAGATTTACTTAAAAATGGAAAAACTTTAGACGATATTTTACCAGAAGCTTTTGCTGTAGTTCGTGAAACAGCTCGCCGCAAGATAGGACAACGTCATCATGACGTACAGCTTATGGGTGGGATTGTTATGCATCAAGGTAAAATAGCAGAAATGAAGACGGGCGAAGGTAAAACACTTGCTGCTACATTACCACTGTATTTAAATGCACTTACAGAAAAAGGTGCTCATCTTGTAACAGTAAACGATTATTTAGCGCGTCGTGATGCTGAATGGATGGGTACTATTTATAAGCATTTAGGCTTAACCGTCGGTATTATTCAAAATGGTATGACCGATCAAGAGCGTAAAGCTTCTTATGCATCTGATATTGTGTATGGAACTAATAACGAACTTGGATTTGATTATCTTCGCGATAATATGAAATTTAGAATTCAAGATTACGCACAACGTGAACTTCACTTTGCTATTGTTGATGAAGTCGATTCAATTTTAATAGATGAAGCAAGAACTCCTCTTATTATTTCTGGTGCGGCAGAAGAAAGTAGTAAATTATATACGACTGTTAACTCGGTTATGTCGTTACTGCATCCTATAGAAGATTATGAAATCGATGAAAAACAACGCAACGTACAACTCACAGAATCTGGCAACGATAAAATTGAAAAAGCATTAGGTGTAGAAAACTTATACGCGCTTGAAAATTTAAAACTATTACATCACGCTACCCAAGCTTTAAAAGCACATACGTTATTTAAAAGAGATTATGATTACGTAGTAGTAGATGACGAAGTGCTTATTGTTGATGAGCATACCGGACGTATGTTACCAGGGCGTCGTTATAGCGATGGTTTACATCAAGCTCTTGAAGCAAAAGAGGGTGTTTCTATAGAAAATGAAACACAAACACTTGCATCTATTACGTTACAAAATTTCTTTAGATTATATGGTAAGCTTGCTGGAATGACCGGAACTGCAGATACTGAAGCAGAAGAGTTCCATAAAATTTATAAGCTTGATGTAGTAACTATTCCTACCAATAAACCTATGATCCGCGAAGATAAAGCTGATCTTATTTTCTTGAGTAAAAAAGGGAAATACAAGGCTATCGTTGATGATGTAAAAGAGCGTCATAAAAAAGGTCAACCAGTTTTAATTGGTACCATAGCAGTAGAAACTTCAGAATTATTGAGTACTATTTTTAAAATGAATGGTATTAAGCATGAAGTGTTAAATGCTAAAAATCATAGCCGTGAAGCTGAAATAGTTTCTCATGCTGGTGAAGCTGGGCATGTAACTATTGCTACCAACATGGCAGGTCGCGGTACTGATATTAAGCTTACACCAGAAGCATTAGCTGCTGGCGGATTATATATTTTGGGTACCGAGCGTCATGAAAGTCGCCGTATTGATAATCAGCTTCGTGGAAGATCTGGTAGACAGGGCGACGCTGGTGAGTCTCGTTTTTATATTTCGCTTGAAGATGATCTTATGCGTATTTTTGGTGGCGGCATTAAAGATACCATGGAAAAATGGGCAGGCATGACCGAAGATGAGATTATTGAATCACCGTTTATTTCTAAGCGTATTGAACGAGCTCAGGAACAAGTTGAAAAACAGAACTTTGAAATTCGTAAGCATTTATTAGAATATGACGATGTTCTTAACCAGCAAAGAATTGTAGTCTATAAAATTAGACGCTCTATTCTTGATGGTTCTGCAGAAATAGCAGATCTTATGCATGGCATGATTGAAGATGTGGTAGATACGTTTGTAGAAAGAGCCATTTCTTCAAATCATGTAACAGAAGAAGATCGTGAAAGTATCACTAAAACGGTAGCAAATTTCTGGCAAAATAAAGAGCATGCACCTGTTTTGCGTAATCACAAACAAGGTAAAGAAGCTTTATTAGAAGAAATTCTTGATCTGTTTACCAAGCATTATGATTTATATCAAAATAGAGAAAATCAAGAGATGCTTAACCAGGCTCAAAAATGGATTATGTTAGAATCTATAGATACAGCTTGGAAGCAACACATGTCAAATTTAGATCATCTTAAAGAAGGTATAAATTTGCGTGGTTGGGGGCAAAAGAATCCGCTTATTGAATATAAGCGAGAAGCATTTATTATGTTCGAAGATATGATGTATCATATTAAGTCTGAGATTATCTTTAATGTCTTTAATCTTGATTTGGAGCATTTTGATCAGCATGCATTAGAAGTTAAACGCTCTCGCGAAATGCATTCATTAAGAATGTCTGGCCCAGAAGAAGATCATAATGATCATGACGGTCATGGTCATACTGCAGAAAGCCATCCTAAGTTGCGCAATAAAGCTAAGAAAGCTGCACCGAGAAAATAGATTTTTAGAGTAAATAAGAAGGGCCGGAAGATAAAAATATCTTCCGGCCCTTCTTACTTTTAAAGTACGTATATTATGAAGCGTTAAGCTCTCTGACTCTTTCTAGT
>CAXNJL010000006.1:0-12433 GCA_964202625.1 Candidatus Babeliales bacterium
TACATCTATCGGATTTTCATACGCTGCCTTACCTCTTTTAGACTCAGAAGCAGATGCTCCCACTTCTTCTATACGATGCTTTTTAGAAGCTGAACTACTTGCAGCAGAAAAAATATATCTGCTTGAAGTTAATGCTAAGATTGAAAAAAACAAGATAGTTAAGGTTTTATTATTAGTATTCATACTGTTTTCCCTGTGTTATTATATCTGTAATATATTCAATAATAACAAAATTATAAAATAAGTCAATATTTATTTTATAATAGAATTTATTTAAGTTCTTCTCTATAGAAAATAAAAATTCCCAGAGTAACAATACAGAGAGGAATAAGTATTTCGCTCGAAAGAGCTTCTCCTAAAAAAAACCAGCCGAAAAATTGTACAAAAAAGGGACAGGTAAAACCAGCAAAAGAAAGAAATGTCGGTGAATAAAAATTCAGTAAGTAGCCATAAAGATTATAAAAGGCGCCATTCATAATAAGCATGAGTAAAAAAAGCGAGGCTAAAAAATGCGGTATATGCGCTACCGGCATCACTAAAAATATCTGCTCAAAATAAGCTGAACTTATCAGTACCAGTATTCCACCAAAAAACATGCTCACAGCATTACAAAAAAGTATAGAGTAACCAGAGAGCATAAGCTTGCGAATAACTATCCAACCATAAGCGCCTGAAGCTACAGCGATAAGCATAACTCCTGTAGCGTACATATTAGTACAACAGAGTATGCCCGTTTGTGAAAACAAGAGCAGTAAGAGAGCAGAGAAACCAAGAACTATACCTGCTATTTTTTGTAAAGTAAATGTTTCTTTAAAACACATATAAGAAAAAAAAGCCGCAAAAAATGGTGATAAATCATATAAAAATGCTGATTCTATACTACTCATGTATTGCAAAGCCCATGCATCACAGGTATAAGCAAGAACAATATGAAACACTATTAATTGCAAAAATAGGCTGTAATCTTGTTTTTTTATTTTTTTTATTACTGGATTATAGTAGTTGTAACAAAAAAACAATACGATACCTGATAGTATCATACGAACTGCAACAAAAAATAATGGTGCGCTACAACTTACAATAAATTTACTAAGGGTAAAGCTTAATGCACACAAAGCATAAAGCAAGAAAACTAATAAGATCATGAGTGCGTTACGTAGCCTTGTTTTAATTCTTCTTTATAAAAAATATACAGCCCGATACCAAAAACAATGGTTCCTACCCAGCACTGCCAGGGAACAAGTAAGCCAGAGAAATACCAGTCATAAAGCGCCGCGCAAAAATAAGAAGTAAAGCTTGTAAAAGATAAAAACGTAGCGGTATATCTTCTTAAGAGTGCCGTATAGGCAACATGTGCTATGATATTAGAGAAAATAACCATGATAAGTATAAGTAACCATAGACTATTCCAATCACCGCCTTGCTTGAAAGGGATAGGATCCCATGGTTCGGTAATACCTGAGTGTATAAAACACATAAGGGCACCAAAAAGCATAGTAATAATGGTTACAGCTCGTATATCATATTCGTTGAGTTTAATAACTTGTTGAACCAATACCCAACCGTAAACAAAAGAAAAAGTAGCTAATAAAAGAGCTATATCTGCAGAAGAAAAAAAACCTATGTGTGATAAGTTTTTTTCGCATTGCGTTTGTACTAATATTGCAGGCATAAAACCAAGAAAGGCTAAAATAAGACCTAAGAACTTTTTTGCGTTCATATGCTCGTTAAAATAAATATAAGAAAAAAAGGCAGAAAAAAATGGTGCTAAGTTATAAATAAAAGCTGTTTTTGCTCCACTTACATACTGCAATCCCCATATTTCTGCACCGTTGGTAAGATATACGTTAAAAAATGCTATAAGAAAAAAAAGCCAGAGCATAAAAGAGAAGGATTTTACTTTTAAAAAGCTAAAACTTTGCTTATTCGTATAATATTGATACCCACCTAAGATAATTCCACCGAGCAATGTTCGTAATCCTGTTATAAAAAAGGGATACGAATGAACCAATGCGAACTGTTCCAAAGAAAAGACAAAAGCAAAAATAGCATTTACTAAAAGAATTAAGAAGACGCCTAACGCTTTATTCATCACGGTCCTCTGCAAGATGCAATGTGCTATCTATCACTTTTACACGTTCAATAGAAAGAGCTTTTCCTGTTGTTGTGTCGATTTCTACCACAACGCCATTAAGTAAAAAAGGTCCTACCAGATCAACTTCATATTTAACGGGCATTTGATTTAAGAATTGATAAATAATAGCTTCTTTTTTTACACCAATAACTGAGTTACAAGCGCCGGACATACCAAGATCAGTAATATAAGCTGTGCCCTTAGGTAAAATTCTTTCATCAGCAGTTTGCACATGCGTATGCGTACCGACTACAGCACTTACTTTGCCGTCTAAGAAATAACCAAAAGCTATTTTTTCTGAAGTAGTTTCAGCATGCATATCAACAATAATAATATTTGTTTTACTTCTTAAATATAACAAAAGTGATTCTGCTGTTTTAAACGGGCAATTTAACAGTTCTCGCATAAAAACTCTGCCTTGCATATTCATAACACCAACGGTAATGCCTTTGCAAGAAAACGTAGTAATGCCTGCTCCTGGACAAGTACTTGGAAAATTTGCAGGACGTATGAGATCCGTATGTTGCGCAAAATAGGTCAGAATGTCTTTCTTTTGCCAAATATGGTTTCCCGTTGTAACAACGTCAACACCTATAGCGCGGAAAAAGCTCATTATTTTTGAGGTGATACCTTTTCCTGAGGCACTATTTTCACCATTAACTATAACTGCGTCTACGCTATATTTTTTTTTCAGATCGCCTATATGACGAGCAAGCATGGCTCGTCCGGGTAAACCAATAACATCACCTAAAATTAATACTTTAATCGTATGCATAAACTTTTTTCTTTTTAGCGGGCGTATTCAATTGCTCTTTTTTCACGAATAACATTTATTTTAATTTGTCCAGGGAAAGACATTTCTTTTTCTATTCTTCTTGCAAGATCATGCGCAAGAATAAAAGCTTTTTCGTCAGTTAAGACATCTTCTTCTACTATAATTCTTATTTCGCGACCTGCCTGTAAAGCATAAGCTTTCTTTATGCCTTCATAACCCATAGCGATTTCTTCTAGTTTCTCTAAACGTTTAACATAAGCGGAAAGAGTTTCTCTACGTGCTCCTGGGCGTGAAGCAGAAAGGGTATCAGCTATCATTATTATAGGACTATAAATAGAAAGGAAAGATACTTCTTCATGATGCGCTGCAATAGCATTTACAATTATTGGGTCTTCACCACAGCGTTTAGCGATATCTCCACCTATAATTGCGTGAGGTCCTTCGACTTCAGCAGAAACAGATTTTCCTATATCGTGAAAAAGCCCTGCTCTCAGAGCAGTTTGACCGTCAAGACCTAATTCTTCTGCTATAATACGAGCGAAAGTTCCGACTTCTTTACTATGCAAAAGTACGTTTTGGGAAAAACTTGTTCTAAAATGCAATTTGCCAAGCAGCGAAATAATTTCTGGCTTTACCCCTTGTAAATTAAATTCAAGAATAGCTTCTTTGCCAAACTCTTGCGTCATCTCTTCGATTTCTCTTTCACATTGTTGTACGGTTTCTTCAATGCGAGTTGGATTTATTCTTCCGTCAATAATAAGTTTTTCAAGAGATCTTCGAGCGACTTCTCTGCGTATAGGATTAAAACCTGAAATAGTAATAATTTCTGGTGTATCTCCAATAACAAATTCCATGCCGGTTGCCATTTCAAGAGATTTAATATTACGGCCTTCTTTGCCTATAATTCTTCCTTTCATTTCATCGTTAGGCAGGTGCACGACACCAGAAGAGTGCGGAGCTACGTGCTCTGCTGTGTATCGTTGCATTGCATTAACTACAATAGAGATAGCTCGTGATTTTGAATCTTGGCGCGCTTCTTCTTCAACTTTTTGAATCCATTTTTGATGAGAATGAGTAACTTCAGCTTCAAGCGTACGAAACAATGATTGTCGTGCTTCTTCTTTGGTCATATTAGCTGTATGTTCTAATTGCAAAAGAAGTTGTTCATGAAAATTTTTACTTTTTGTTTCTTGTAATCGTATTTGATCAGAAAGACGAGATAAAGAACGTTCTTTTTGTTGCAAATCTTCTCTTAACGCTTCAAGTGATTGTTCTTTTTTTTCTAAAGATTCATATTTTGCGTTAGATTTAATTTGTAATTTTTCAAAGTCAAGACGACTACGTTTGAGCTCTAAATCAAATTCATTACGTTTTCGATACAGTTCGTCATTGAGTTTAAGACGCATGTCGCGCTTTTCGATTTCGACTTCTTTTTTAAAGAGGTCCCATTTTGTATGCGCTTCTTTAAAGAGAAGGCGTGCTTTCTCTGTTTTTTTTTTGGATGCTACAATAAGGAGCCCTGCCATAACGCAGAGCGTCCCTAAAAGTATACTGAGTAATTCTACCATTTTTACCTATAAATTTTGTATTTCTTTAATAACACTGCGAGTCTCTGTTAAAAGAGTATACATTGTCGGCAAAAAAGGAAAGCGGTTTTATAAAGAAAGCTCCTGATTTATCAAATCAAGTACTTTCTTTTGATTTTTTTTACTATATTCTGCTTCAAAATCTAATTTTATGAATTTACTAGCAAGTCTTAGAGCAATAAGAACTAATGTGTGATGCGTATCTGCTAACGGATTAGCTTCTATTGCTTCACGCAATAACCTATCTACTAATTCAGCTGATTCATGAATATGATTTTCCGCTTCATCACTTACCAAAGAATATGTTTCATTATAAATTGAAACTTTACATTTTTTAGATGCAAGCATAATTATCGTTCACATTCAACTTTTGGTTCCACTGCATCAAGAAAGTCTAAACTTTTCATGAGATCGACAAGAACCATTTCTGTTAATTCTTTTTGCTGAGAAAGTTCTTCGCTGTGTAAATCTTTAGAAAGCAAACTATTTTCCATCTGCTCAATATGCGTTTTAAACTGCATATTTTCTTTGAGCAACGTTTCACAGTGCTCTTTTAAAAGCATATTTTCTTCTTTTATTTCTTTAAAACGAGCAACAAACTGTACGATCTTTGCCTCAAGTGCGCTGAAAACTTCCATGAGTATTTCCTCTCTCTATTAAATAGGTACAACTTGAGGCTGATCATAATAAGTTCAAAGATAGTTTGTCAAGTTAAGCTTGAGAAAAATCTACAATCTTCTTAAATACTGCTGGATCATACACTGCAATCTGACTTAACATTTTGCGGTTGAGTTCAACTTTAGTTGATTTAAGAGCAAAAATGAATCTGCTATATTTTGTTCCGTGTAATTCAGCAGCTGCTTTTATACGAGCTATGAACAGAGAACGCATATCACGCTTAAGAAGCTTACGGCCTTTATACGCGAATGCTAATGCACGGAAAAGGGTTTCTTTAGCGCGTCTAAATATATTCTTACGTTGTCCCCAGAAACCTTTAGTTTGCTTGAGAACTCTTTTATGTCTTTGTTTGGTAACAGTACCACGTTTAACTCGTGTCATGTATATTCCTTGTTGTTAAAGAAAAAAAATATTATTGTAAAAGAGATTTGATATGTGGCATATCACAGGTTGCGATATAGAACGCTGAACGTAACCCTCTTTTAGTTTTGGCAGATTTTTTTGTCAACAAGTGACGTCTACCGTTACGTGTACCTTTAATGAGGCCGCTTTTAAGCTTTTTGAAACGCTTTTTTGCGCCTGAATGTGTTTTATGTTTAACTTTCATACCTATTCCTCGTACTATTTCTTAGTATAATATATTCGCGACCATGCCTGAAAAGATTTTGAATCCTTTTCTTGGACAAGGCCTTTTAAAATGCCTGCATCTTCAAATGTTTTTTGAAGTTTATCAAACATTTCAGTGCCACGTTCTTCACGAGTTGCGGTTTCCCTACCCTTAAACATAAGGGTAACCTTGAGTCTTTTGCCTTCTTTAAGAAAGGTAAGAGCTTGATTCATTTTAGTTTGATAGTCATGTTCACTGATCTTAGGACGCATTTTGAGTTCTTTGATCTGAATGACTACTTGCTTTTTCTTAGCATCTGCTTGTTGCTTTTTCTTTGAATACAGCGTTTTGCCGAAATCCATAATTTTTGCAACAGGCACCCCTTCAGATCCTTGCTCTGCAAGAATTACTAAATCGAGTTCAGCACGATAAGCAAGACGCAAAGCTTCATCTCGTATGACAATACCAAGGTTTTGTCCATCAGCGGATATGAGTTGCATTTTCTCAAATTTAATTTTTTCATTTACAAGCTGGGTTGATTCTTTACCTTGAGAATCATTTCTTTCTTTCACCGTTCGTGGTTCCTTTATTTAATCCCAGGAAACGTTTCTTCAATTAATGGCGCAATAACAGCACCATCAAAGCTTACTATGTATTCCTCTATTTTTTGTGCTATATCACTATTACTGTCCAAATATTGAACCAGCTGCTCGCGTCCTTGAGCTATTTTTTCTCCATTATAAGAGAACCATGAGCCAGACTGTGTTAAAAGTCCAACCTGTAATCCAGCATCAACCAATTCATGCGGACGGCTAATACCTACGCCAAAAATCAAATTGAGCTCTACCGTTCTAAAGGGAGGAGCCATTTTGTTTTTAGCAATTTTAATACGAACACGATTACCATAATGGACATCGTTTTTCTTTAAACTTTCTATTCTGCGAACATCAAGACGCAATGAAGCATAAAACTTAAGAGCGTTACCACCAGTAGTTGTTTCTTTACTTGCAAAAGCCATAGTGTTCATATTAGAACGAATTTGATTAATAAAAATAAGAACAGTTTTGGATTTATATAAAGCTGGTGTTAATTTTCTTAAAGCTTGGGACATCAATCTTGCTTGAAGCCCCATATGAACATCACCCATATCTCCTTCAAGCTCTGCCTTAGGAACAAGTGCTGCTACAGAGTCAATGACAATAATATCTATTGCATTAGACCTAATAAGTGTTTCGGCTATATCTAACGCTTGTTCACCATAATCAGGTTGAGCTATGATAAGATCATGTATATTAATGCCTACTTTAGCAGCATAAATAGGATCAAGCGCATGTTCTGCATCTATAAATGCGCAAAATCCGCCTTGTTTCTGTGCTTGAGCTATAGCATGTAAAGCCATAGTTGTTTTACCAGAAGATTCAGGACCGTAAATTTCAATAATACGCCCACGAGGGAATCCGCCGCATCCTATAGCCTTATCAAGCAAAAGAGAGCCAGAAGGTAATGCATCTATATGTATAGAGGAAGCTTGCCCCAATAACATTATAGAGCCTTTGCCATATTGTTTATCAATCTGACTAAAGACAACATCGAGCATCTTCTTTTTCGAGTCTCTTTCACTCACTTGGGTAGTTATTGTCTTACTGTTTTTTTCGCTCATACCAAAGCCTTTTATTGCAATTCTAGTGATTCTAATGTTCCATGTTGATTATATAATTCAATTTTAGCAGATCTGGCTAAAGAAGCAATAAACCATCCTCTTTGTGCTGCCATAAAAGCTTCTTTTTCAACTATTTCTCGTATAGATTTCTTTTTTTGATCAAAATCTTTTTCATTCATATCTATCGTATCAAGCTGAATAATATAAGCTGCATCTTGCGTTTGCCCTTCAATTGAGGCTCCTTGGAAAATCATAGCGTTCATACGCTCTACAGGAAGGCCTTGCTTGCTTAATTTTTGCAAAAGAGCTTTTTGTTGTTCGCCGTCTACAAATACGATTTCTTTTTCCAAAAGATTAAGCTTTTTCAGAAAATCTTTATCTTTTAGTGCTTTTTGTAAGTCACTCGTGGCAAGAGCTGAGGCTTTTTCTTTGTATAAATCTTTTTTAACCTGTTGTTTTATTGTCTCAAACTCTAAAACATGTGCTGGAACTATACGAATAACCTCTAAGACTACTCCGCTTGCAGCAACAGAGTAAGGCTTAGCGTCTAGAAAAACATCTTTGCCATGAAGAGCGAGCTTATAAGCGTTTTTAGGCAGATTTTCAGATTTATTTTCAAACCGAGCCTTTTTATCAGCGACGAACTTCAAAAAGGTTCCTTCATCTAAGGCTTTTTTTGCTTCTCGTTTAAAGCGTGCTTTAAACTTTTGATTAATAATATCTTTACGTATTTCTAATTCCGTAACTTTATCAGTTTTATGTTCTTCTTTATATTTTTTTATATCTTCAGGGCTCACTGAAATACCATATGATTCTGGGTTAAATTGCCACATACTGACTTCTCTTTTTTCTGGCATATGATAAGCACCCAAAAGAAGTTGTGCGGAAAAGAACTGCTTCAGTTCATCTTCGCTCACTGCTACTTTTTCTGCCTGAGCTCTATATTCTGCTAAAGGCTTGGTGTAAAAAGCAAATTTTTTGTACGCATAGTGCTTAAGATAATATTCTTTTATTTCAGCAGAAGAAGTATAACTTACTGAGCCAAGAATTTCTGCAAGAATTATTTGTTTTACAATACTTTCTAAAAGAGCATCGAATGCTGCAAAGGTCATACCTGAAGCTTTTAGAAAAGCTTTAAGTTCTTTTTCTTGCATGTTACCCTGAGCATCTAATAAATAAGGGGGAATAACAGAACGTAAATAGGTCATAACAAAACGTGGATCACGTAAACTATCGGCAATAAAATCAGATGATATCTTTATACCCAGAGAATCTATAGTTTCTTCCATGACTTTTTCATAAGCTATGATTTCTATTGCTTTCTTTTTAAAATCTATAGAATTATCTTGTTTTCCATAACGTTTAAAAAAATCTTGAAGCTTAGTAATTGATCTTTGAACTTCTTCACGAGTTATAGCATAGCCATTAACAAAAGCTATTTCGTTGCCTGCACGTTGCTTAATAAATAAAAAACTAATACTAGAAGCCACAAGGCTTATACCTATGAGTACAGAAAAAAATGCTTTTTGATTATTCTTTTTTTGTATAAAACTACGGAAATAACTTACCATGTACGTACCCTTTTACTTTGAATCTAATTCTAAAATATCTTGTTGATTTTGTAGCGCTAATCCATACACTATTTTATCAGCCACTGCTTCTTGATCAAACACTTCTTGTAATTCTATTATATTCTTTTTTTTACCCCAATAATATCCTGCAATAAAAGTAATAAAAAAAAGAACAAGTAAGCATGAAATTAAAGAACTCGCCTGTTTTGTACTTATCTCTATAACTTCTTTTTGAAAACTATTTTCTTCTTTTTTATTATCACATTTTTTTTCAAACATACTCATGTTTTACTCATTTTTTATATTTTGATTAAGAGATGTAGCAAGATCTAGATATAAATCAATACGAGACAAAGTCAAGTTTATCTCATGGATAGTTATACCATTACACCCTAATAGCTTTGATTTTAACTTATTCCAATAGGTAAGTTGCCGTTTAGCATAATTACGTGTTTTTTGAGCTATTATTTCAGTTAATTTCTTACTATCTCTTGAACCATTATGTAAAAAATCGACTATTTCAGCATAGCCTATAATTTTTTTTTCTTTTATAAACTTTTTCCACCCAGAAGATAACTGCTCTACTTCTTCTATCCAACCATTTTGCAGCATAAATTCAGTTCTTTTATTAATTCGCTCATATAAATCTTCTCTCTCTCGAGTTAAAAAAAATATGGTAGATTCTTTTGTTAATGGATCAAAAGAAAGAGTATGATCTGATGGCAAGGTTCCGGTAGTATACCAAATATCTAAAGCACGATCAATTCTATACGTGTCATTGTGATGAATTCTTGATGCTCTCAAGGGATCAATACGATTAAGCAGAGCCCATGAATACTTTTCTTTTTCAAGACGATCTATTCCTGCAAGTTCAAAACGCGCTGGCTGCTTAAAAAAAAGCGATTCTGCATAAAACAAACTACCCCCTACAAAAATAGGCAAAGTAGCAGTAGTAGCCAATTCCGCTATCAGTTTATCACAAGATTCTCTGTAGTCTGCTATGTTGCAAACTTCTGACTCATCTAATATATCAAAAAGATAATGCGGTATAGTATTGGAAAGAAAATCTGGTTTTGCTGTTCCAATAGATAACTGCTTATAAAATTGCCCTATATCGCAATTTATAATTGCTCTTTTAGAATGAGCCGACAACTGATACGAAAAATCAGTTTTACCTACTGCTGTCGGCCCAAAAATAAAAACTGTTTTCAAAAAACTATTTTGCTCACTTGTCTTTTGCACCGCACACCAAACGTAATTGTTCTATTGTTTTATCTTCATGGTTTTTTTGAACAATTGAAATTTCTTCAGCCAAAAGAACTTCTGCTTGATGAAGAATATTTTTTTCTCCAAAAGACAACTCTTTATGACAAGAAATAAATCGCAGATCTTTATAAATATCAGAAAGATCTTTTAACTTTCCTGTTCTTAATTTTAACTGATATTCTTTATTTCGCTTATTCCAATTATTAGGAGTAAACTCACTCGCAGGAGCTCTCACAGCTGGCTCAGCGAGATCTTTTAAGAGGATATCAATACTTTCTTCTGACTCTAGTTTTCTAATGCCGACGAGCTGCGCGCTCTGCATAGGCACTAAAATCATAATATCTTTATGTAAAAAATGTAATTCATAGAATGATACTTTATCAATATCAATTGTTCTTTCGATTATCTTTTTTACGAGGGCTACTCCATGTCCGGGATACACAACTTTTTCATTTAAGGCAAACATAGGTCCTCCTTTAGAAGAACAAAGTGCCCCTTCACCAACAACTTTTACCGCAACAAAAGTATAATCAATTTTTACAGTAAAGAGAAGCCTTATTTACAGGTCAAGCAACCTGGTACAAAGTAATACATAAAGCATATCTGACTCCCGGCCCCATCAGGGGCAAGCGCGCAGCGCGGACTGGGCCGGGAGTCAGATATGCTGACCAGCAAGCACTAGAAAAACTATACTAAGAAAAGTTAGCAATTATGCGACATAGTCATATTTGTTTTATTTCTCCTTTTTTACTCTAAGAAAATCTTAGTCATATACACTAATATTATGTAATAATTTATTGACAGGCTTTTTTAAAAAAGCTATGTTAGAAGAACATAAAACTATTTCTTAATAAAGGTACTTTACATGGCAAAAATAATAGGTATAGATTTAGGTACAACAAATTCTGTAGTATCTGTAGTTGAAGGCGGAAGCCCTAAAGTAATCCCTAACGAGGAAGGCCAAAACACTACTCCTTCTGTTGTAGCGTTTACCAAAGACGGCAAAAGATTAGCTGGAGTTCTTGCAAAACGCCAAGCTGTTACGAATCCAGAAAATACCATATTCTCTGTTAAAAGATTTATTGGTAGAAAATTTGATGAAATGACCGAAGAGATAAAAAATCTTCCTTATCATGTTGTAAGAAGACCAAATGGCGATTGTGCTATTTTAGCTCAAGGAAAAGAATATACCCCAGAAGAAGTTTCTGCTGCTATATTAAGCAAACTTAAACAAGCTGCTGAAAACTACTTGGGTCATGCGGTAACAGAAGCTGTAGTAACGGTTCCTGCTTATTTTAATGACGCACAAAGACAAGCAACTAAAGACGCTGGTGCTATTGCTGGGCTTGATATTAAACGTATTATAAACGAGCCTACTGCTGCTGCTCTTGCTTATGGTGCTGATAAAAAGAAAAATGGTATCATAGCTGTTTTTGATTTTGGTGGCGGAACTTTTGATATTTCTATTCTTGAAGTAACTGATGGCGTTATCGAAGTTAAATCTACCAATGGTGACACCTATCTTGGTGGCGATGATATCGATCAAGCACTTATTAATTATATTATTGATGAGTTTAAAAAATCTGACGGTATAGATTTACGTAAAGATAAAATGGCTCTTCAAAGACTCAGAGAATCTGCAGAAAAAGCTAAAGTTGAACTTTCTAGCATGAATGAAACGGAAATAAATCTCCCTTACATTACTGCCGATGCAACCGGACCTAAGCATTTACAACTTAAAGTATCTCGTGCAAAATTAGAATCTCTCTGTAGTTCTATTTTTGAAAGATTACTTACTCCTTGTAAAAAAGCACTTCAAGATTCTGGCTGCAAAAAAGAGCAAATCGACGAAGTTATTTTAGTTGGTGGATCTACTCGTATACCTAAAGTTCAGCAATTAGTTACTGACTTTTTTGGCAAAGAACCTAATAAATCAGTAAATCCTGATGAAGTTGTTTCTATTGGTGCTGCTCTTCAAGGTGCTATTTTAACTGGTGAAGTAAAAGACCTTTTACTTCTTGACGTTACGCCACTTTCTTTAAGTATCGAAACTATGGGTGGTATTGCTACACGTCTTATTGAACGTAACACCACTATCCCTACACGCAAATCTCAAGTCTTCAGTACTGCTGAAAACAACCAAAGCGCTGTAGATA
>CAXNJL010000007.1:0-12257 GCA_964202625.1 Candidatus Babeliales bacterium
AATCTTTCTCGTTTTTCTTACTTTAAAAACAGAGGAGCTCCCTCTTAATAAAAATACGTCCATACCAATTAAAGATCAAG
This sequence comes from Candidatus Babeliales bacterium, assembly GCA_964202625.1. Taxonomy (GTDB): domain Bacteria; phylum Babelota; class Babeliae; order Babelales; family Babelaceae; genus CAXNJL01. The sequence goes on from CAXNJL010000007.1 coordinate 81, forward strand.
TTTCTTGGCAAGAACCTGAAGAGTTAGAAGAAGAATATGAAGAAGAAGAATACGAAGAACAAATTATAAAAAATATTTTTATAACGGGTAATAGCTTAGTATCAGAAGAAACAATTCGCTCAAAATTGCCGTATAAAATTGGCGATATATTTAATAAAAAATTAAGTGGATTAGCTCTCTCTAATATCTATTCACTTGGTTATTTTACTGCGCCACTAGAACTCTATCAAGAAGATGACTCTGCTGGATATGTTAATCTACACATAAAAGTCACAGAAAAAACTAAATTATCGCAAGTAAAATATACAGGTAATAAAAATTTAACTGCTGTAGAAATAGAAAAAAAGTTGTTATTTGCTGCCGTAAATACTATTGAAAGCCAAGAACTTGAAAAGTATTGCTATGCTCTTAAAAAATTATACAGAGAAAAAAATCTTCATTCAACAACTATTGATCCAAGCTTAGAGATTGGAGAAGACACTACCGCTACGGTAACATTTGCCATTAAAGAAGGTAAAAAATCTTTAGTAAAACGAGTTTTTTTTAAGGGCAATACGTCTATTTCTAGCAGGGTTTTACGTTCACTTATTTTCACAAGAGAAGATTGGATACTCGGCATGCTCGACAAAGCAGGAACCTATCATCCAGATGCGATTGAAAGCGATAAATATACCATAGAAAATTATTATCAAAGCAATGGTTTTCTTACCGCTCGCGTAAAAGATGTAGCTCTTGTAAAAAATCCAAAATCAAACTCTTTTGAAGTTACTTTTGATATAGAAGAAGGCTGTTTATATACTATAAAAAGCGTTACTGCTACAGGAAACGAATTTGTATCAGAGGAACAACTTCTTGCAAGAATTGGTATTAAAGTTGGAGCTCTTTATTCCCGTGATGCTATACGGCAAACTCTTGATGCTCTCAAATTAATTTGGGGAGAATTTGGTTTTATTTATGCTGATATAGAACCAGAAATACGCCCTGATCATGAAAATAAAACAGTCGAAATTAATTTCAATAGTGAACTAGGCGCAAAAGTATCGCTCAATAGAATTATAATACGTGGAAATAATAAAACCCGTGATTATGTTATTCGTCGAAAATTAAAATTAGACGAAGGAGATGTTCTCACAACAAGAGCTATGGAAGATTCTAAGCTTGCAGTTGGCGCACTTGGTTACTTTGATCAACGGGACGGTGTCAACTGGAAAATCATGCGCTTAAAAGAAGATTTAGCAGATTTAGAACTTATATTACAAGAAATAAAAACCGGCAAGCTTTACGCTCAAGCAAGTTATGGTGGCGTTGACAAAAGCAATCCCGTACAGCTTTCTTCATTTAAATTTGGTGTAGGATTTTCTGACAGAAATTTCTTGGGTACAGGAATTATGTATGACCTACAGGGTAGTTATTCTCAACAAGAACGGACTCTAGGAATGGTTATTAGTAACCCTTGGATGTTTGACCGACCGCTTTTGGGAGCAGTAAGCGGATCATATAAGCAAGCACTCTATGAAGATGTAAAAAATGTAAAAATAGCACCGATAGAAACTATTGCTAGTGGTGGTTTAACTACCGGATTTAGAATACAAAAAATGAGCGACGTTGCATGTAACTATGATATCGGCATACAAAATGGAAGATATAAAGAGCTGCCAATTGCCTACTTTGGACCAGATAGTACTGTTTCCAAAGAAACAGTAGCAACTGCTCAATTTTTTCTTGATCGCCAATTCAGGCCAGGTAACCTTCTTTCTGTAAGTCAGAATATAAGCCAAGATACAAGAAATAATCCAGGTTTTCCTACTCGTGGTTATTTTTGGTCGTGGCTTTCAAAAGCTGGACTTGGTGACAGTTGCTCTACTTTTGGATTTTTTAGAACTGATTTTGATATTGTTTGGTATACGCCACTTATTGGAGAGTTTGATCTTGTTTTTGCTTTTCACTCTCATGCTGGAGTAATTGCCCCCTTTAAAGATAAAACTGTACCCTATCGAGAGCTGTTTCACATTGGTGGACCGACAACTGTTCGTGGCTATATCCCAGGGAATCTTGGACCATCTATTGCTGGCGATTCTATAGGTGCAACACGTGCATTTTACCTTAATGCTGAACTTGTCTTTCCTATAACTAAAGATCTAGGAACTAAAGCGCGTATTTTTTATGATGGTGGTTCTGGGTGGGGTTTTGTAGGAGAAAACTGTATGCCAAGTCATCTTAGTAAACTTATAAAAAACAATCAGTTCAATTATCGCCATGCAATTGGTTTTGGTTTCCAAATGGTAAGCCCGCAACCAATTAGAATTGATATCGGTTTTAAGCTAGATCGTAATCAACGACGCGAAGAAGCTCCTTATGAAATTTCTTTCTCTATGGCCCAAGATTTCTGGTAAAAACTATGACCAAACAACAATTTGCTAGTATATGTATTTTATTTCATATATTTTTTGCTTTCTTTCAAATTTACAAAAGAACAAGATTAATACAGTTTTCTTATGAAAAACAGAAACTAGAATCTGAACTTACTGAATTAATACATGAAAAAAAACTTTTAAGTAACGAGATAGAATCTTTAAAAAACAGATCGTTACTGAAAGATTACGCGCAAAAAACGCTTTCTATGGAAAAAATAAAACTTACTACTATAAAAAAAATATCGTTATGATTACTATCAATAAAAGTCGTTTAGCTTCTATTTTTTTTATATTTATCGGTTTATTTATAGCACTTCTTATAAGAATATATATCTTACAAATTAAGCAAACAGGCTTTTTTAGTGGATTAGCTCATCAGCAACATAACGTCACTAAAACTGCACGCCCAACTCGGGCTGAAATATATGATAGAAATGGGCAAATAATTGCCTTGAATAAAGAAACATATGCTGCGTTTATTATCCCAGCAAAATTAGAAGATAAAGAGAAAATAACTCTCTTCTTAAAAATCCATTTTCCCGATGCTCACAAACGGCTGCTTAAACATCCCAAATCACATTTTTTATATATTAAGCGCAGACTAAGCCCCAAAGAAAAAACAACTATTGAATCAGCTCAATTAACTGATATCAAAATACTGAGCGAGCCAGGAAGATTTTATCCTATTTCTGGATTAACTTCACTTTTAGGCATGACCGATATTGATAATAAAGGCACTCTTGGACTTGAACTACAATATAATAAGATGCTTGCAGGCAATCCAACTACGTATATTCTTGATAAAGACGCTCGTTCTGGTCATTTTTATTTTAAAAAAGAAACCAAAATAGCTGGCACAGAAGGATCACCTCTTAAGCTTACCATTGATAGTACGCTACAGTTTTTGGCTCATGAAGAACTCAAAGAATTAGCAATCTCAATCAATGCCGACGACGGAGCCGTTATTATAATAAATCCCGATAATGGAGAAATTTTAGTTATGACTAATTATCCAGATTTCGATCCCTATGCACCCAATGCATTTTCTGATATAACGTATAGCAAAAACAGAACCGTAACTGAACGATATGAACCGGGTTCTGTTATGAAAATTTTTCTTGCTCTAGCCGCATTTCAAGAACAAGTGGTGCAACCAGAAGAACTTATTGATTGCATGGGAACAGCATCAACATATATTGAAGGAGTAAAAATTGGAACCTGGATGGCTCATGGCGTTATTCCTTTTACCCAAGTCATAACACGCTCTAATAATATTGGTTGTGTAAAAGTAGCCCAAAGGCTGGGTACAAAATTGTATGATTATTATCGTTTAGTAGGATTTGGGAATAAAACAAAATTAAGCTTTCCCGGAGAACAAACAGGATATGTCACTTCGCCAGACAAATGGACCAAGTCATCTTTGTTTACGCTGTCCTATGGTTATGGTATAAGCACAACTCTTTTGCAGCTAGCGCGAGCTTTTTGCATTATTGCCAACGATGGATATTATGTAGAACCAAAAATAGTTTTAGATGCGCCTGTTTTAAAAGAAGCAACTCCACGTTTTGGCAAAAAAGCACTTTCTAATATAAAAGAAGTTTTAGAAAAAACAGTTGCTGATGTTTCTGGAACTGCTAAAAAAGCGCGCATAGCTGGCTATAGAATAATGGGAAAAACAGGAACAGCTAATGTATTAGAAGATGGTGTTTATAACCAACATCATAATATTTTTACGTTTATAGGAATAGTAGAAAAAGATAACTATAAGAGAGTTATACTTACGTTTATTAAAGGAGCAGGAAATCATACAACGCATGCATCATCGATTGCTGCCCCTTTATTTGAATCAGTAGCACAAAAAATGCTTATACACGATAAAATTATTGTGTAAATTAATCTTTTTTAAAATAATAATCAGAAACTTTTGGCCATACTTCAAATTTAATATGCGCAAAAGCAGCTCCCAATGCTATTAAGCTCAGCTGAAAAGCTGCTTGCTGTATGAGCTTGTCTGGGGTTGAACCAGTTGGAATTTCCATAGAAAAAGAAGATTGTGTTGAAAAAAGAGCTGCGCATATAAGAAGTTTTGTAATTTTCATAAAAGCTTTCCGAGTTAAAAAGTGTAGTAATAATGCTTTTTATGATACTAGAATTAGTATGTACTGTCTATTGCTTATTAATAAAGAGAGGCCGCGTTTTGCGGCCTCTCTTTATACGTATTAACTAAAAAAAGTTATTAAGCTTTTTTAGCTAATAAACTTGTAACAAGGGAAACTATTGCTGCGCGATTTTGATACACAAGCAATGCTAATGCGCTCGTATTTACAGTTGCCATAACTGGATGTTGTTTAGCGAAATCTAAGCTATCAGAACCTAATTTGGTCGTTGGCTCACAAACATAAGTCTTCCAACAGCTTTTTGGGCAATTAGAATCAGCTGCAGAAACACCAGACACAACTACTAATAAAGCTAATGCTAAAAATCTTTTCATAACTATATTCCTAAAATTAAAATACTATAAAATTATAGCTGTAAACTAACATAAATAGAGAAAAATTCAAGATCTATACTCTAAAATCAAAAAAAGCTTGTCATAATCTTTTTGTTCTATAATTTAAGAGAAAATAGATAAAAGGATCTCATGAAAAAAATATTTTTGTTCGCTATTGCTAGTATCACCTGTTCTCTTTATACCGTTACGTATAAAACGAGCCAAACATTTATGTTTACCCGGCCTATATTTCATAGCATTTTTGCCCAACAACAAGTATGGAACGATATTATCAATAAAGAAATATGTTCTGGCGACAATACTGCTCAAGCACTTTATATGTACCAAAAATCAAAACCATATAATAAGAATGGGGCTTATTTTTTGCTTGATTGTAAGCCATGCATAAAAGTAATGGGTGATGCCGAGCTTATTTCAGGCGTTCCTGCTTATAATCAAAGAGATGTGAGAGCTGAATGGCTTGATCTGCCGGATAATTTTACGGGAGATTTATCTCTCTGTCCAAAACAAGAAGAACAGGCTCTGTTTTTAGAATATAATTATAATTTAGGCGATGTTTTTGGATTAGATTTTTTTAAAAGCTGGTGGTTTGATTTTTTTATGCCGTTTGTATCAGTAAAAAATAATATTAATCCAACAGGCAAAAAAGAGCTTATTAATTCTCTTAATAAACCAGAATGGTGCGGCGCAAGAATAACACCAAAAGATCTTTCTAAATTTGGTGTACCAGAAATAAGAATAAATCTTGGAACAACGTTGCTAAACAGAGATAGCTTCTTGTTTGCTACGTATACAGGAATAGCTATACCTACTGTTAATAAATATCCTTCAACCTACTTGTTTTCGCCACTATTAGGAGTAAATGGGCATATTGCATTTATTTCTGGCTTAACTATGGAATTACCTATTTATAGTAATTATAGAAATTCTGACATTCGCATACTATTTAATGCAAAAAACGATTGGTATTTAGCTCATCACCAAACACGGACGTTTGATCTTTGGAATAAACCATGGTCTCGCTATTTACAGTATCGCAAAGAAGGCGAAGCTGAAACTATTTCTGGCGTTAACTTATTTACTCGCAATGTAGAAGTGCATCCGAATAATATGTTTGAAATAGCTGCAGCGCTACGCGGTAAAATACACGGGTTTTATCTAGAACTTGGATACAGTCTCTGGGGGCATGGCGATGAACGCTTAGAATATCCTGATAAGAAATGTGACAATCGTTTATATGAGCTAGAAAAATATGCTATTGCTGGGAGCACGGAACTTGATGGCTTAGGTAACCCAGTATACCTTTCTGCAAGCGCGAGTACTATCAGCACTCGTATAGACGACCCTCAAGATATATTTGTTACCATTAAAGCACGAGATATATTCTTATGCTCTGCAAATGGAAGGGGTGGGGTCGTAAATAAAGGCGAAGCTTCTCTTGGCTATGCTTGCCAAACCGATGCACTTTTGGGATTTGTTGGTGTGGGGGCTTATTTTGAATCACCTGTTGGAAACAGTTTATTAAAAAATCGTGGCTGTTGGGCTAAGGCATGTTTTAATTTTTAAATTAAAACTTCTAAGTCACAAATATAGGTTTCATCAAGATCATCAGGCAGCTCTAATTCTTCAGAATCTCCTTCAGCATCTTCTTCAGAAAAATCTTCTATAAACTGAGTTATAACATCTGATTCGAATGATTCAATAGCAAGATCAAATAAAGGAAAAAGAGGTTCACTTTCTTCTTGGGCAGAAATACAATCATAGTCTTCTATGTTTTGATTAAACTGATTTATAGTTTCAGCTAAACAAGGTGAACTATAAAGCATTAATAAAAAACTAAAGCTATAATAAAAGCTTTGTGCAAATTTCATAATATCCTTTTGTATCTATACAGATTTTTTCTTATTATACTTATCATAGAATCATAATGCAATGCAGAAGAAAATAAGAATGCCTCATACCAACCTAGAAAGCTCTCAAGCCATAATTCTTGTACACAGAATAAACAATAGCTCTAAAATTGTATTATTTGATCGTGTTCTTGGAAAAATAGATTGTATTGTAAGTAGTCAACAACCTCAGAATCAACTCTTGAGAGGCGGGCTTATAGAATATTCTAGAAAACCATGGAACAGTCTGTATATTCTAGACAAACATGAACTGATAGCTTCTCTTGAACCGGTAGATACAGAAGATATGCTTTTTATGCATTTCTGGTTAGAAATAAGTGCTCTCTTTCTTAATTATCATCAAGCACAAGAAGATGCTTATAGATTACTGCTTTTTCTTTATCATACAAAAAGCTTTCCATCGATAGTGTCAAAAAAAATAATTATTGCTCGTTTTTTAACGATTATCGGAATATATCCATTGAATCGTGATTATACTACTCATATTTTTTTTCACTTGATTTTGGCACCTTTAGAGACTATCTTAAAATTAGAGAATGATGTAGATATAGATGTCTACATAACAGCCTGGTTAAAAAATAGCCTTGATAATCATCCTCAACCATTACTACTTAAAACAATAAGTTTTTTAAAACGATAGAGATAATATGCGCCATACCATAAAAACAAGTATTATTTTTTTATTAATCAATTTTCACCTATCATATAGTTCATTAGAGACTTTTTCTTCTATTTTAAGCGGAAAAGAAAGCCAATCTCCTCAAAAAAATAGTTTTTTAGATTCTATTAATAAACAAATAACTGCTCTAAAAAAAGAACAAACTGATAAAAAAGCTAAAAACAATAGCACTTTTCTCTTAGAAAAAACAGAACAAAAAATAAGTAGCCTTAAAGAAAAGCTAAAAACAGCATCTAGTGGTGAGAAACAAATAATAACTAAAAAAATAGCTATTCTTAACGCTCAAACACAGCCTCTATTATTAGAATTGCAGCAAACATTTACGCAGCTTGATACATTGCTAGAAAAAAATATCTTAGCGCATCAAGAATATCGTGATGACCCAGATTATAAAGCAATACGTCCACAAAAAAAATCATACTATACGTTCGAAGATCTTCAACTTATAGATACGCTTATAATAACTTCTGAAAAGAAATTAGCTCTTTGCGAAGAAAAAAAGAAAAATATTGAATCAGACTCCCTTAATAAAAAAAAGAATCTAGATACTCTTAACGAAGAATATAAACTAAAGAAAAAAGAGCAAGAAGAGTTTGCTCATAAAGCGTTACAACTTACTGCCAGTAATTCTTTTTCTTTAGCTCATGCTCGCCAAGAAGGTGATTTGTTAGACATTCAAGAAAATTTCTTAGATATAAAAAAAGAGCTCTTTGAGTTAAAAATAAAAGAGTTAGAACATCGTTTAGCATTTCTTGATTTTCAAATATTTATTTTACAAAACAAAATAGTAATTCTTAAAGAAGAATATACGCTTATTAAGAAATCACTCAAAGTTGATGACCAATATCTGGCACAACAACAAGCCCAACTGGATAGAAGGCGAATAGCCGCTTTAAACTTAAAAAACCATTATTATAATCAAATAAGCGTCTATAACGGCCTAAAAGATGATGGGCAAAGACAGTTACTTTTGAGCTTGCAACAATTAGGATTACAACAAAACGATCTTATTGGATTAGATGATTGGAAAAAACCATTTAATAGCATCAATCAATGGATTTCTGGAGCAAAAATTGGAAATATACTGGTAGCTCAAAATGAACTCGGGGTCTATAGAGATTATATTGAAGGGCAAATAGAGTTAGAAAAAAATAAGCTTCTAGAAGAAGAATTAAATGTAGATATTATACATTCTTGGAATAAAATGACCATGCATAAATTTGCGCTTGATACGGATCAAGAAATTAATGCAGAAGTTGGCCATTATGAACAGATAAAAAATGAGCTAGAAGCACAAATATCAGTTGTTCTGGATAAAAAAATAAATTCGACAACATCTGTAGCTGCTTTAAATCGCTCTCTCTCTAATCTTAGATCAAAAATAAAAGATATTAGTTTTCAACAGGATAAACTGTTTAAAGATAACGCCAACGATTACGCTCAGGTACAAGGCCTCTTAAAGAATGCCCAAGACCATCTAAGTTCTCAAATAGACCTGCTTGGAAAGCTTTTAGATCTTTATAATCAGCTACATTACAAAATAGCCATACAGATCAAAAAAATTGATTCGGTTATTGTTCGATTAAAAGAAAAAAGTTGGTGGGAACAGGTCAATGAAATTAAATGGGAGCAGATACGTACATTCTTGCCGCATATAAGTCGCTTTATTCAAGATTATACAGCTTTATGTAAAAAAACAGTCAGTAAAGAGACTATACAAACGCAAAACATAGCTTCGCTTTTACAGTATTATGGGAATAATTTAATTGAAACAGGCAATCTATTATTAAAAATACTACTTATACTGTTTTTATTTTTTTTGATAAAAGCATCTATTCCCTCCATACAAAAAACACTTGCCAAGAAAATACAAAACGCTCCCCAGCTGCATAAATATTTTTTTGCTGGATTACTTATCCTTAATTTTTTTTATATGTATATACGACCTCTTTTTGTCTGGCTTGTATTATTTATTCAAATTTCTTGGATGCATTATACCAATGATTTTTTTAACATCTCTTTTTATCTCTGCTCAATACCATTTTGGCTGTATCTTAGTTATGTTTTTTCACTTTATTTTAAAGAAAAGAATGCAGCCCATGGATTTGTCTTTATTTCTAAAGAATACGAAAAACGATTTTTTATTGCTTTTTCTCTGCTCGCCTATAGCTCCTGTATTCTTCTTTTTTTCAGACAGGCTTTTTTATTAGCGGAATATAATTCTGATGTCCCAACATTATTACTTGCTCTTAATTTTATTTTCTTACAATTAGCGCTTATCTCGCTTATCGAAAAAAAGCATGTTTTAGCGATTATTCCAACAAAAACGCCATTATGGGAATGGATAGAAGAACACGTAGAAAGATTTTATTATGTTTTATTTGCCGTAGCTATAGGTATTATTATATTAAGTAACCCCTATTTAGGATACGGCCGCTTAGTTCTTCCTATATTTTTAAAAATCATCTTCACCTTAAGCTGCTTGCCATTGTTTTCATGGCTCTATAAAATAGTGCGCAAAGTTTCTTTAGAGCTTTTTTTTACTTCTGATGACGAGATAATAAAAGAACGATTTACCTATAGTAAAACATGGCATGGCTTTTTTGTTATTGCTATGCTTTTCGTTTTTTTAGGGCTTGTGCTCTTGGTTCTTGCAAAAGTATGGAGCTACCCATTAAGTTTTAAAACAGTGGGACAATTACTTCGCTATGAAATCTCCATTATCGATTATGATACTCTAACGGGCAGACCTATCCCTCTGACTATTTTATCGCTCTTTAAAACTATATTTTTTGTTATTATGAGCATTATTATATCGTTTATAGTCAACAGATTTATCTTACAAAGAATTTTTGACCCGGGCCTTATAGGGCTTGGTCTACAAAATACACTTTTGACCCTTAGTCGCTATCTTATTGTTCTCACAGGGCTTCTTATAGGGCTTAATAATGTTGGGCTAAGTACTATAATTGTACGTTTTTTTCTGATTCTTGTAGCGCTAGGATTTGCTCTCAAAGAGCCGCTGAGCGATTTCTTTTGCTATTTTATTTTATTGGTACAAAGACCTATTAAAATAGGTGATTTTATTATGCTTAATGAAGAAATAATGGGAGTGGTTCGCCATATTACGCCAAGATCTGTGATTATTAGAAAAAAGAACAGTACCACGATACTTGTTCCCAATTCTCATTTTATTACAAACTCTATCACTAATTGGAGCTATTCTAAAACGTTCCTGGCATTTAATGATATTTTAATTACCGTTAGTTATAATTCAGATCCCAGTTTTGTTAAAGAGCTTATATTTAAAACACTTGATGCGCATACGGCTATCTTAAAAAATCCATCACCCATTGTCATGCTTTCAGATTTTGCAGAAAATGGGTATGAATTTACTTTGCGTGGATATATAAGTGCCGATAAGGTCTTAGATCAATTTGCTATAGCATCTGATATACGCATAGATCTTGTTAAAGTTCTTGATAAACATGGTATAGAAATAGCGCGCCCGGTAAGATATATTAAAAATATAAACTAATCTTTAGAGACAGCTTCATATTCTTTAATTTTTTTTGTAGCCCAACCTAAAAAGCCAGTTTCTTTTAGGCCATAAAAAATTAAGAGTAAAGCAAGAATAGCAACAAAAATATGGAAAAGCTCAAAAAGTATTCCTGCTGCATAGAGAAATAGTAAAATGCCGCTGAGTGTAAAAAAAAGACCATGAAGATTTTTTTCTATAAATAAAATTTCTTGCTCCTGTCTAGAGAAAAAATAAGCGTAAAGTACTTTTAAAAAATGGCCTTCTATTAAACCATAAGCTATTAAGCCCAAAGAAAAAGCGATAAGTAATAATCGAAAAAGTGGCGCCATTACATCTAAACTAAAAAAAAATATTGATACGCCCCCAAGTAAAAAAAAGAACCCTTTTAATTGTTCGCGAGAAAAAGAATGTGCTATCATAAAATCTCCATTTTTAAAGTATAATAAGATTAAATTACTATTACTTTTATAAGTATATTTTATTTAGTGCCGCAACAACAAGAGTTTAGATTTTATAAGAGAAAAGCTCAATTTGACGAACAAGTAATAAAGCTGTATATTAGATAATATATCCATAAAAAACAATACCATCAAATTCAACAGGAACCACAAATATGAAAAAGATATTTTTTCTTTTATTTTCTTTAACTGCCAGTATAAATTATGGCATGAATATCTCGCCAAGAGCTGCTGCTAAACAGAAAAAAACTCTGCCAGAAGAAGCAGACTTTCACGTTGGGTCAATACCATCTGAGAAGACAGCAAGTCCACTTATAATTTCTGAAAATTATAAGGCTTCTCCAGAAGGACAAGCTCTTTTTGCTATCATGAGAGCAAAGAGGCCAAAAACTACTTCTAATAAATTTGTAGATAGATTTAACGATGCCCCAAATTTATCTCCAAAAGAATTTTTTGCGCGATCAGTTGAAAAAAATCCATTACTAGCATATTGCGAACCTTTAATTTTCGGCAGAATAACACCTGAAAAAAAAAATAAAGAAAATAAATATGCTGATTTGTTTATAGATATCAGACAAGAAGGTTCTGATTGTTTATCTTTTCCAATAGCAATTAAGTCTGAATCTTCAAGTTCAGATAACGAAATGCAAGATCCAATGTTTG
>CAXNJL010000008.1:0-11949 GCA_964202625.1 Candidatus Babeliales bacterium
TATAAGTTGAGCAATTTCTGAATCATGAGTATAAGCTTCTTCTTGCCTATAAGTCTGTTCTATAAAACCTTGTTTTTTTGATTTTTCAAGTAACAGTTTTTCTACTTTATTTTTTAAAGCATGAATACTGTTCGGTTTTTCTTTTAAAATTTTATCTGTTTCTTTACTCGTTAAGGGCATAATGCAATTGGTATTATTTTTCTTAATAAGAGTGTCTGCATATTCTTGAGTTAAGTTTTCAAGATCTTCTAATGGCAAAACTAACAGAGAGGGTAAAACTATATGATTTTTATATAAAATTTCTAAAAATTCAGCAGAAAAATTTTGTTCTGCTACTAACTGCTCAAGATTAAATGTAGTAGAAAATAATATACACGCATTGCTTACATGTCTTTGATTACTCTTACATTGCTTAAAAAATCCATAACGAAGATAGTACACAAGCATATCTTGCGTCTCTCTACTTAAAAAATGAACATTTTCTATAAAAAGCGTCCCTGAAGTTTTAAGTTGCACCAAAAGCGCTTCTGACTCTATCTTTTGTGCGTAGAGTGAATTAATACCAAAAAGAGTTCTGGCTATTTCTAAATCTACCTCTGGGTAACTCAATCGCAAAACATGTAATTTCTTGCGCATACTAATAGCATGGATAAGCTCAACAAGTGGCAAGAGATCTTCTGTTTGAGCGGTTAATAGTGCCGCATTATGAGTTAAAGTAGCTTTAAGCAGCTGTATTTTACAAGCCAAAACAGTATCGCCTTGACCAGGCAATAGATCATGTATTAATTGTCCAGATACTGTTGTTTCTAAATATAATAAATAATCCCAGTCGGATGGATCTTTTAATTTTTCTATAAAAGGCATAATAATATCTGTTACATCAGGATAATGAATAGTTATCAGTACCGTTCCTCGCTCAGAGCTAGGTACAGCATTCACTATAATGGCATTGCCGTGCACATCATTTTCTTTACTTTTATAAGCAGCGTTATACATAAGAACATGTTCTGCAAGTTTTTTAAAACTACGGGTAAGCGCATGACCTTCATAAAGATTAAGATCAAAAGTCAAAATATCATGTGCACATTTATTCGCATACACAAAACGTTTATTCTTGTAAAAAATAAGCGCGATTTCTTTGCCTTTTTTGTTATGCAATAATACTTTTATACTTTCTTTATATTGCTTTATTTCTTGATGTTTTTCTTGTGCCGTATCTTTGAGTAGTTTATTCTGAAGTAACAATTCTTGCATATTATTTTGCTGTAAAATAGTAATAGTATTGCTTACATAGCTTATAAAAATAAGCATTTCATCTCGTTCTACGCTGCTAAAAAACTGCTTAGGCCGCGCATTTTCTTTTATTATAATATAACCGGTTATAACTTGTTTATTATAAAGAGGTATAAAAATATCAGCTTTACTCTTTTTGAGAAATTCTACTAGTAACGTAATAGCAGGATCATCTGTATAAAAATTAGTAAATTCCAGTTCGTCAGCAATAAGTATACGGCTAGATCTCATGAGAGCCCCGACAGGGCAGCTGGAATCATAATGAAGTGACAAAAACTGCTCCACAAGAAGACAATTTTCTTGATCTTTATCTACGGGCAACCCACGAATAATAAGCTGAACAAGAGCAGGAGATATATCAAAAGCATTTTTAAAAAAATTCTGAGCACTATGATTAAGCTCCAGCGCACTTTCTGTAACACTTAGCTGCTCAAGCACATAGCTAAATTGATCTATAAAATTACTTTTTTTATACGCCAGTACATGCGATCCAAAGTTAAGAAATCTCAACTGAAGCATTCTTTTGGTGTAACTATATAACGCATAGGTAACTAAAAAAGTAGATAAGCTTACGAGTCCATAACTACCAATATGATAACTTATGGAAAAATAATAAAATTCTAAACTTAAAAGCTCAGAAAATAAATAGGGCAGCAAGAATAAATAAATAAATAAAGAAGCCTGCTTTTTTAATATCTTAGGTAAAGCATGATTTCTTAACTCATATAACGTCATAAAAATAACGGGTATAAGTATAATAAAAGTATGCATATAGACTATCTTTTGCAACCATCTCTCATAAACCATAACAGGGTCATAAAAACTACTAAAGGCTCTATACAAAAAAGCAAAGACAAGCAGCAAGCTGCCGCATAATCCTATTTTTTGAAACATATGGAGTCTTATTTTTTTTCGTATTAAATAGAGTAAAAAAAGAGCTAAAGCTTGATGTAAGATTACCGTAAAACCCCAAGCTAAACGCAAAAAAAAGTAATGTATTTCTCGCGGCAAAGCCGGAAAAAACTCAGTTCTTACTAACTTAATTATCCACGAAAAATCAGCAAGCGTCGCAGAAAAAATTATTAAAATCAACAAAAACAAAGCTTGCTTAGCAATAGCATTTACTGGTTTTAATATAATTAAATTCACACCGATAAAAACTTTCAAAAGAAAAGCCATGAGGACTATAGCTAACAATAAAAGCGGACTACCGATTATACCTGTCAATCCTAAGATAAATTCTTCCATATGCTTCTTGCCATTCTATTATCTAAGATTTATACTATCTATAATATGTTTTTTTAATTTTAAGGACTTTTATGTTTAAGTATAGCTTATTATCTTTTTTTCTTCTAGCGTCTCTATCTGCAAGCATTGTTAATGCTTTCCCCCCTATTAAGAATGCAGTAGTTGCAAGCTCTCAAGCATCATGTGACTTTCCACCTATCGACTAATGCAAAGAACTGTATACATTAAAAAATAGGCTCTATTTTCAAAAAATACGGCCTATTTTTTTTATAATTCAGTTGCCAAGAAATGTAATCAAGCATAAGATGCTTTGTACTCTTTTATAGTAAAAACTAACAAGAAAGCATTAAAAAATGATAAAAGAACATAAAATTGGCCTATTTTCTGCCATTATTATTAGCATGAACGGCATGATAGGTGCTGGTATTTTTTCTGTTCCTATAAAGCTTATTGCTCAAGCTGGACCAGCTGGATTACTAACCTATACCCTTGTAAGCATAGCAGTATGGTTTATTGCGCTGGCTCTTTCTCGCACTGCACAAATGTGGCCTCAAGAAGGTTCATTTTATATGTATGCGCGACAATGGGGTGGGCACTCTATGGGGCTCATAGCTGCTGGTTCCTATATTTTTGGACTCATGATAGCATTAGGTTTATTAAGTGGCATGGCTGGTACTTACATGCATACGTATTTTACGAGCATACCAGCGGGCATACTAAGCTTTATTACTATTATTTTAGTTGCACTTATAAATATTACTGGCTTGCGCATAGCGCAATTAGGCCAGTATATTCTTATCTGTTGCACACTTATTCCTATTCTATTAACAACACTCTTATGTCTTTCTCATGCAGATATGCATAATCTTTTTCCGTTTATGCCGTTTGGTGCTTTTAATGCACTTGCTGCATCTAAAGCAGTTATTTTTGGCTTTTTTGGTTTTGAATGTGCTGCTTCTTTATTTTCTATTATCGAAGATCCAGAAAAAAATGTTCCTAAAGCTTTAACCTCTAGTCTTGTTCTGGTCAGTTTATTATATATTTGTTTTGTGGGAAGTTTAATACTAGCAATTCCTCTTTCTGTTTTTCAAGAAGCTGCATCTATCAATGCTCCTCTTACGTATGTACTCATACCATTATTTAAAAACTATTCGTGGATGTTATCGATTATTAACTGTTCCATTACTACGGCTATTATTGGCGTACTGTATGCTATGACATTTGCTTGCGGAAAACTATTATCATCTCTGAGTTATCGTTGCACAACAAAAAGTTTCCACCTTTCATCAAGCACTGCAATTATGCTTATTGCTCTAGGAACAGTCATAACTTTTATAACACTCAATAATGCAAATTTATTTTTTAGCCTCACAGCTCTCTTTATTTTAACCTCTTTCATACTCAGTATAATTGCACTTCTTGTTCACAAAAAACATATTATTATGACGACTCTTGCGCTTATAACAGCTTCTGTTCTGTTTGCTTTTGCTGCTCATGGCTTGTGGGTAGAGCTTAATAAAAATTTTATTCTTCACTATGCAAATAGCGACTGTAAAAAATATAAAAAAAGTATAAAAATCAAATTTGACGGTACTCAATAAGAAATGGTATACCTATACAAGAATTTATTACCTAAGGGAGAATTTGATAATGTCTTTAGCTCGCTTCATAAAAAGCTTTGTTGTGTTTCAATTAGCGGTAGGATCTACTATCTTAAGTATAAGTAATCTTACCAAAAACGATCCGTATCCACTTTTTACTTCGTTAGATCCTGCTGAATTTCTTACAACACGAAAACGCAATAGTATCTATGGATGTGAATCATTACCGCTCGAGCGTATTACATTTTCTATTTCTCCTTTTAGGCAAACTGCCGACGACGGCTACCGTGCCTGTGGCGACCGCTCTACAACCGGATTACCCGTATTTCAACCAGTTGGAAATTTAACCGGCCGCATGAATATGATTGCGCTTTTATATGATCCTGCTGCACGAGCTAAAGCTTTAATCGCTATAAATCCTACACCGCTGAGATCTGTAGTGAGACAAGTACCGTTACCATCAACACAATTTTATATTAATGAGAGCGATACAGATATCACAGCTCAAAAAGATCTCCCGCCCTATATAAGTAAATTAGATACGACTAAGCTTATAGAGATAGCTTCTGGTGATTATGTGAGCAAAGAACTTACCAACGAAATAGGTCTGCAAGGCTTTAACCAGCTTATAAATCCAATTAATACGGATACTGATTATAATTTTGGTTTTTATGATATTAATGCTTGTTATAGAAAAAATGGTATTAGATTTGAATCTCAATTACAATTAATCCGTGACATTGGATTAAGTTTGCAGTTTGGCGTTGCTGATATCCGTATAGATTCGCGCTTTAATGATTTAACCTGCGGTAAAGCACATCCAAATGTCTGCCCAGAAGGATCGCTTCCTGCTCTTGATGAAGCTAATTATTCTGCTGAGCAAAAAGCATTTGTTATGAGTTATCTTATGTCTGAAACACAGCGCTCAAAGCTTGCTGACGTATTTGGTGTTAATCTTAATAATTACCATGTAACGGGCGTAGAAGATTTACGCTTTGGTTTATATGCACGACATCTGTTTGCTATTCATGGTAGATCACAAAACAGACAAGAAAATAATATTCTTGATTGCCAGGCTGATGGCAGCTGTTATGCTGATTTTATTTTTATGCCTTTTGTGCATGCACAAGTTGGTATAGCCGTAGAGCCGGTGCTTAATCCGAGCAAGCTACTTGGCGTTCCATTAGGTAATAACGGACACAATAGTGTTGGCTTTGATGCTGGCTTTGATATTGATTTTTTTGATACAATAAAAATCGGTTTTGATGCTGGTTTTACCCATTTCTTCCCACGTGATATTTGTGGATTTAGATTACCGACAGATAAGTGGCAAAACGGCTTTCTGCCCTTTGCTGCTGATGTAAAATTAAGCCCAGGAAACAACTGGAATTTTGGATTAAAACTTGCAGCGTATCATTTCTTATGTAATTTATCTTTTTATGCGCAGTTTATAAAAGTGAATCACGCAGAAGATACCATTTGTATTTTGCGTAGTGCAAGTAAAGAAAAAAATCCTGAAGATTTCTTGCCAGAACAAGTAGAAAGAGCTTCGCTGTGGCAAAGTTCTTTGATTAATACCAGCTTGACCTATGATCTTTCATCAAACTTTGCATTAGGTATTTTATGGCAGCCTACCGTATCTGGTCGTAATGTATTTAGATCTGGTACACTGTTAGGTTCGCTTATACTTACCTATTAAATTGCTTGTATTCATGCACGAGAAAATACTACTCTTATTTTGATGTATTATAACTACTCAAAAAGAAAGTATATCTCATGCATATTACACGTTTTTTATCGCTTAGCTTATTGCTTTCAATAAGCTTATGCAGCACTGTTTTTACAAAAAATAACTGCTCGTCAAAAACAATCATGACACCACGAGCGATAGTAGAAGATAGCGCTTTAGCAAACGCGCTTACGTTTTATGAAAAATATAAAAACTATTATGCTGCTGATTGTCAAAGCGCGCATAGTGCAACTATCTTAAACGCTACCCCATTTTATCAACGTTCAACACGCGGAGATAAATTAGCTTCGTTATTTTTGCCTAATAATAACAGCTGTTTTTCTGTTAAAGAAGATGGCACAGGAACTGTTGGTTCATTATGGCTAAACACTATCGACCCCCTAAATAGCTCTTATGCTTCACAGATTTCTTTATCTCCACAAAGACAAGTTCTTGGTGCTTTATTTCAATACAACCAAGATCTCAGCTGTATCTGGCGTGGATTATGGGTACAAGCAAAACTTGCTGTAGCTCAAGCTAAGCATAGCCTACACGCAAAAGAAAAACTCTCTTCTGAACTCGGGACTATCGATGACGCTCATACCGCTTTAGAATATCTTTCTAGCGATGCATACAAATACGGCAGATTAGCTTGTGGTACCGTATCAAAGGGCGGCATTGATGACATGCAGTTTATGCTTGGTACCAATATCTTTCATGGCGATAGCGCACACATTGATATCTATCTAGCTGCGCTTGCTCCAACAAGTAAAAAAGAAGATCCAACCTATCTTTTTGCTCCGGTTATTGGCCGCGGTGGACATGCTGGTGTTGGTGCTGGTTTTAATGCAGGATGGGAAATCTGGAGCTGTAATAATCATAGTATTACGTTATTAACCGATTTTACGTATGAATACTTATTCCAAGCAAAAGAAAACCGCTCAATTGATCTTAAAAACGGCGCATGGTCCCGTTACTTGCAAGTAGCATCATCTGATAATCTTACGGCTACCAAACCTGCTATAAACTTTTTAACACAACCAGTAAACGTAACGCCAAAAAGTCATATCAACTGGTGGCTTGCAGCGCATCATGATACGGGCAGATTCCAAACAGAGCTTGGGTATAATTTCTGGTACAAGCAACAGGAACAAGTATGCTTAAACACATGCGCTAAACTTCCAGAAACTATCGGTATTGCTGATATCACTGGCTATGCAACAAACGCTGGGTATTTTACTTCTGCTTCTCATGCTACTATTTCTCAAGGGGTTCTAGCTCCTAACCAAGCAGTTTCTGATCCGGTATTTGTGCCCCTTACGCTTGCAGATCTTAATCTAAAATCAGCACGCCAAGATCGTGAAATTACCAATAAAATATATGCAGCTTGTGGATACGACATCAGTCGTTGTGGTAAAAAATCACTCTTGTTAGGCCTTGGTTCTTCGTATGAATTCGCGTGCAAAAATAATGCAATCGAACAATGGGGCGTCTGGGGAAATATTACCTTTAAGTTTTAATTTTATAGTTTAATCAGGAGTTTTTATATGTCTCATATTATCACCAAAACGCTTACCCAGTCGCTTGCAAAAGCACTTTCTACCCCCCCCTCTTTTTGTGCTTATTTTTCAGCACAGCGCAGAGTACTACTATAATTGATCCTACTCAATCTTTTTTAACCACGGGCACTAATCCTCGGGGCGTAGCCTTTTCACCTGATGGCTCTTTGCTTGTTATTCCTAATATGGTTAACAATACAGCATCAGTCTACACCGTTTCGGGAACCATCATTACTTCTGTACCAGCAATAATCACGGGCGATTTTCCTGGATTTGTCGCCTTTTCGCCTTATTTTCCTGATGGAAGATCGCTGCTTGTTATTTCTAATAGTAATGACGGTCCATTTCAGGGAGCTTCGTATTATACGGTTCGTTCTCAAGTAATGGGGCCGCTTGCATCGGCAATTCGCAATAAATATCTTTTTAAAAAATAGAACTTTTGCTCTGCCATTCGTATCCCTCCCTCAGCCATACTCGGGACGTTCGGCCTGCCCGTTCGAAGCCTTGGCGAAGACGGGGACGAACGGCCGGTACAAAACTTATCTTTTTTGGGGGGGGATTATATCCTCCCCTTTTTTTATTATAAAATCTTGACGAGAATATAATAAGTAAGAGATACTTATATCATATTAATAGTAAAAATAAAAAAGAGATTATATGATATTCCTCAATCCCTGTATTGATGTAGCTTTTAAGAAAATATTTGGATCAGAAGAACATAAACGAGTTACTATTTCTTTTCTTAACTCTATTTTAGAACTAATAAACAATGATCAAATTAACGATATACAATTTTTAAACACTGAACAAAATAGTATCCGCGATGATAAAAAAGAAAATTATCTCGATATATTGTGTACCGATCAGAATAAAAATAGCTATATCGTTGAAGTACAAGTAAGAAATGTTAAATCGTTTGATAAACGACTTGTGTATTATGCTGCAAAAACTTATACACTTCAGCTTGGTGCTGCACAATCATATATTACCCTTAAACCGGTTATAGCGATTTCTATTTTAGGATTTACCTTATTTCCTGATAAAAAAAGCTACAAATCTATTCATAAAATTCTTGATACAAAAACGTATGAGCACAACATAAAAGAAATAGCTTTTGCTTTTGTAGAACTTCCTAAATTTATAAAAAAAGAATCTGAACTTATAAGTAACGAAGATAAATGGCTTTATTTTCTTAAAAATATTAGTAAACAAAACAATATACCTGAGCCATTACAAACTGGTGAATTTAAAGAAGCTTGTAGCTCAGCAGAACGCATGACTTGGTCTGAACATGAGCTCAATAGTTATGAGAATGCTATTATTAAAGCAACAGACATTCAAGGATCATTAGAGCTTGCTGAAGAAAAAGGCATGATCAAGGGAAAGCTAGAAGAAAAAACTGAAATAGCAAAAAATCTTTTAGCTGCTGGTGTATCACAAGAAATTATTATAAAAACTACCGGCCTCACCACAGAACAGATAAGAACCATAAAGAACTCTTGAACCGGCATAGTACAAAACAGTAAACTTTATCTAGAATTTTTATTATTTTTTAGCCCGAAATCAGGAGTTTTTATGCCTTTTAAACTGTTTTCTACCCCTCCCCTTTTTTTATTCTGCATACTCGCTTCTAGCGCGCACATAACAGCAGAATTTATTCCATCCATTACCCCTGTGCCCGGCCAACCGTTCTCATCTGGAATTAATGGAATTAGCACAAGTTATAGCCCTGACGGTAAATTTTTTGCTACAGCAATTCCTCAAGGAATTCGTGTATTTTCTGTTGCTTTAGACGGAGCTTTAACCGTTACTCAAGGATCCCCTTTTTATTCTGGCTATGCAATAGGCGATCTAGCCTACTCGCCCAATGGCGACTTTTTGACTGCAATAAGTAACACAACAGACTTAGTCACCTTTTCTGTTAATAAAATTACGGGAGCTCTTACCCACATAGGCGCACCGATTACTATAGATGACAGTAGCCCTCAAAAAATAGCATACTCACCAAACGGAAAATTTTTAGCAAGTATTAATACCGATAGTTCGCCAACACAAGCATCTATTGTTATTTTTGTTATTAACTCAGATGGCACTCTAGGAACCCAAACCTACTATGCCCTTGATGCTGATTATAACGGAATAAGCATTTCTTATGCTCCCGACGGCAAATTCTTGGCTATTTCTGAATATAATAATCAGGCCGACATACAAACTATTAAAAATATCCCTTTTAATAGTGCTACCGGAATACTCGATACAGCCAATACTCAATCTATAAGTTATTCAAGCCCTATCAGTAGTAATATAACCTATGCGCCTTCTGGCGAATATATAGCCGAAGGCTTTATTGACGGAGCGCGTCTTTATAAAGTAAACAGAAAAACAGGAATATTAACATTACAATCTACGTCTATTTTGCCTAATGAAGCAGCAGGATTTGCTGTAACCTTTTCTCCTGATAGTAATTTTCTAGTTGCAGCAAACAGCCTGGGAACCAAAATTTATGTTCTACAGATTAGTGCAGACGGTCAACTCATACAATACGGCAATCCACTTATTGCAAGTCAGCCTGCCTCTTCTCTTTCCTTTTCTCCACTTTTTACAGCTGGTAATGCTTATTTTTCTTGGACTAATATTACAGGAATATCAGATTTAGAGGGAAAAATAAGTTCTTATACTTTTAATCTATCTCCAGCTATGGGGCCGCTTGCATCAGCAATTCGCAATAAATATCTTTTTAATAAGTAAATAAAACTTTTGCTTTTTTAGGGGGGGGATTCTGTATCCCCCCTTTTCTTTTTAAGAACTTTTTAGGCTGGTGCATTATTGTTAGGATTAGGTTATTCTTATAGATATAAAATATATAAAAAAAGAGGATGCTTATGAAAACTTTTAATACGACCGGCCCCATAAAACAAGAAAAAAATTATTATATTTCGCATAGACTTAATGAACGAGAAATACGTTTTTTGATTGACCAAGAAAAATATTTTGTTTTGCATGCGCCGCGTCAAAGTGGGAAAACTACAGCAATTGTTGCGTTTGTAAAAGAACTTAACCAAGAAGGTAGATATAAAGCTCTTTATATAAATATTGAATCGGCACAAGCAGCACGAAGCGATTTTATTAAAGGCTTAACAATAATATTAAACAATTTTAAGCTAGCTATTCTTGATAATTTTGGTGCAAAAGATTCTGGTTTAGTATTTTTAGAAAAAATATTAGAAACAAAAAATATTAATGGGGCATCGTTTGGGGAATTTTTACAATTCTGGTCACAAAACTCAGATAAACCAATACTACTGTTTATTGACGAAATAGATTCGTTAGTCGGCGATACGCTTATTTCTGTACTGCGACAATTATGTGCTGGATATATTAATCGCCCCAAAAGTTTTCCGCAAGCTGTGTGCTTTGTTGGTGTCCGCGACGTGCGCGACTATAGAATATGGTCAGATTCAGATCAAGCAACAGTACTTGGTGGAAGCGCATTTAATATTAAAGCTGAAAGCTTAACTCTTGCTGATTTTAGCAAAGAACAACTTACCGATCTCTATAACCAACATACGCAAGAAACGGGACAAAAATTTACCCAAGAAGCTCTTGATTATGCTTTTTATCTTACGCAAGGCCAACCGTGGTTAACCAACGCACTCGCCTATCAAGCATGCTTTAAAGACAAAACAGAACATACTACAACTATCACCAAAGACATTCTTGAAACAGCAAAAGAAGCTCTTATTAAACGGCAAGACACCCATCTTGATGTATTATACTCTCGCCTTAATGAACCACGAGTTCGCAATGTTATAGACGCTGTTATTAATAGTGATACTACTATGCAACTTTCTGAAGATAACGACGACGTAAAATATGTAATCGATTTAGGACTTATTAAAATCGATCAACATAATTTATGGATAGCTAATCCTATGTATAAAGAAGTATTGCCGCGAGCACTTTCTAGCGCTATGCAATTAAAATTATCAAGCAGATCAGTCGATTATAAAAATCCAGACGGCACACTAAACATGCACAAATTATTAGAAAAATTTGTACAATTTTATAGAGAAAATTCAGCAGACTGGCTTAAAGATGTACATTATAAAGAATCTGGACCACATCTTTTACTCATGGCATTCTTACAACGTATCATAAATGGTGGTGGAACAATTCATCGCGAGTACGCTCTTGGCCGTGGCCGCGTAGATCTTTCTATTCATTACGGTACGCAGCGTATTTTGGTAGAAATAAAAGTAAAACGGAGCGAACGTACTTTGGATGAAGGCCTTGAACAAACTGCCAACTACATGGACCAAGTAGGTGATACTGAAGGGCATTTGGTTATCTTTAATCCACACAAAGATATCTCTTGGGATGAAAAAGTTTTCACTCGTGTAGAACGATTTAACGATAAAGTTATTACCGTCTGGGGTCTTTAAAACTGTTAGAAAAAATCAAGAAAGGGGATTGGGGGTAAAGTATAAAGAGCTTTTGCCCTTGAACTCTTTTAATAAAG
>CAXNJL010000009.1:0-11590 GCA_964202625.1 Candidatus Babeliales bacterium
GAGCTAGATGCTACGTTGGTAAGCGTTGTAACGGGGAAATGTAATTTTTTTAATAAACGAATTACTTCAAGCGTATCAGCAGTTTCTCCTGATTGAGAAATTGCCATATACAGTACACGTTCTTTTTCTCTATAATTCATGCTTCTATACTCAGAAGCTAAAACAGCTTCGCAACGAATAGAGCAGAGAGAGTCAAAAAAGAATTGTGCAATGCGTCCAGCATTATATGAAGTTCCGCACCCTATAAAAACAACAGATTCCAGATCTTGAATCTGTTTGTCTGAGAGTCCTAACGTATCAAAAAAAGCATCACCAGATTTTTTTAAGAGATCTACTGTTTTAAGCAATATTGCTTTTTGCTCGTAGATTTCTTTAAGCATATAATGTTCATACCCTTGCTTGGTATTTGATGACCATTCAAGCAGAGATTTTCGAAAGTTACAGACTAAGAGATTTCCCTTAAAATCATAAAGATCAACAGTATTTTTTGAAATAAGCGCAAAGCTTTCATCCGGCATAAAAAATACTTCTTCTATATGGCCAGCAAAAGCAAGCTCATCAGAAGCTACATACATGCCATCTTCTGCTTTTCCAATACAAAGCGGAGATCGTTTTCTTATAGCAATAATAGTATCGGGATACGCTGAGAGAAGAGCAGCAAGAGCGTAAGCCCCTTCGAGCTTATTCACCAGTAGCAATAGCACCTGGACAATATTTTTTTCTTGAGCTGAAATCTGCTCTAAAAGATGAGCTATAATTTCAGTATCAGTATCTGAAGCAAAGGCATGATCATGTAGTTCTAATTCACTTTTAAGTTCACGATGGTTTTCTATAATTCCATTATGAACAAGTGCAATAGTTTTTTGGCAGTCGAAGTGAGGATGAGCATTTTCAGCAGTAGAGGCTCCATGAGTAGACCATCGAGTATGCCCTATACCTAAAAATCCATCAAAAGGAAATTCTGAGCATTTACTTACTAACTTATCAAGCCCGCCAGCAGCCTTTACATGGTCTATCTGGTTGGTTGTACTATTTAGGCAAGCAAAGCCGGCTGAGTCATATCCTCGATATTCTAGTCTTTCAAGACCCCGAACTATTTTACTACGGCTAAGCGTAGATCCAACATACCCCACAACGCTACACATAAAAATGCCCTATTTTCAAAAAAAAGTATTAGCGCTTTACGAACTGGAAGCCTCTACGAGCTGCTTTTTGACCGTACTTTTTACGTTCTTTAACGCGAGAATCTACTTTAAGAAGTTTGTATTCTTTTAAAAGAGGTCTGAGTTCTTCATTTGTTTCTAAATAAGCACGAGAAATGCCTAATTTTATAGCATCAGCTTGAGCAGATAATCCGCCGCCGCATACGTTAACTTCTACATCATACAAAGATGATTTTGGGTAAACAGTAAGAGGGAATGCTGCTGCAATACGTGTTGTTTCTGTATCAAAGTACTCAACGTAATCTTTGCCATTAACAACAATACCGCCTTTTCCTCTACGGAGCCAAACGCGAGCTACTGCTGACTTACGACGTCCTACAGCATGAGCTAAAGGAGCGTTGCCTGATTTTTTTTGCATAACAAAAATATCCTTATCGGGTGTTAAAATATAATAATTCTGGAGCCGATGATCGGATTTGAACCGACGGCCTACTGATTACGAATCAGTTGCTCTACCACTGAGCTACATCGGCAATATACTTTTTTTAGTATAGCAGTTTCGCCAGAATATACAATTATATCACTCTTTTATTGAGCTTCACGCGCCTCTTGGCATGCTACGCAGCATAATGCATTTGGATAAAGTTCCAGTCTTTTTTCGGCTATGGGTTGTTCGCAATCAACACATATGCCATAGGTGCCTCGTTCTATAAGTTCCAATGCTTTTACTATTCTGTCGTATTCGTTCTTTTCGTTATTATGAAGAGATATTTTTATTTCTTCTAAGTTTGCAGCGACAGCTTGATCGCCTGGATCAAGAACTTCGTTATCTGCTGGTTGGTCTCTGTACTCAGAAGCTAAGAGCTCATTAAGTTCTTGCTTTCTTTCTAATAATTTCTTTTTAACTGATTCAAAATTTTTATTCATAGTTTTCTCTCTTCTTCTGTTTTTTTAAACATATTTTTATGTGCTTATATAAATCAGGAAGTATGCTCTTGTCAAGAAATATGAATAAATCAAAAAAGAAAAAGCTGCCAGAAGATTATTTCGGCAGCTTTTTCTTTTACTTAAAAATATGTAATTTAATCGATAAACGTAAGAGCTTGACCTATTTTGCTCGCTCTTCCCGTCCTGCCAATTCTGTGAATATAATCTTCATGAGATTGAGGTAAGTCATAGTTAATAACGTGTGATACGTCATCAACGTCTATACCACGAGCAACAACGTCAGTTGCAAGTAAGACATTTACTTTGCCGTTTTTGAATAAAGAAAGCGCTCTGCTTCTCTGTTCTTGAGACTTATTACCATGAATAGAAGCGACTTCAAATCCACGTTCTTTTAGTTGGCGAGATAATGCGTCTACTGCATGCTTGGTTCTGACAAAAATAAGAACTCTACTGCATTCTGGTTTAATAAGAATATCGTGTAAAAGTTCGGTTTTATTACGACCATTTATTTTGATAACATCTTGGTTAACATTTGCAGCTGATTGGCGTGTTTTTACGCTGACAAAAGTAGGGTTTTTTAAGCAGGTGTCCATTACTTTTTTAATTTCAGGAGAAATTGTCGCTGAAAAGAATAATAAATGGCGTTTTGGAGGTAACTTAGAAATAATATAGGTAATATCTCTTACAAATCCCATATCAAACATCGTGTCAACTTCATCAAGTACCAACGAGGTAAATGATCCAAAGTTAAGCTGTCTTTGATTTTCTAAATCTTTTAAGCGGCCGGGAGTACCGATAACAAATGCAGGATTTTTTTGAAGTTGTCCAATTTGTCTATCTATTTTTACGCCGCCGATACAAAGAGCTGTAAAAAAGCCAGTTTTATTTTTAAAGCTTATTAATTCATTTTGAATTTGCTCAGCAAGTTCACGCGTTGGCGTAATAATAAGAATCTTGCTTGTTTTTTTAGTCAAAAGATTATTGATAAGCGGAATTAAGAAAGCCGCAGTTTTACCTGTACCTGTATTAGCAGTCGCAACAATATCTCTTTCTTGCAATAAAATAGGTATAGCCTGATCTTGAATAGGAGTAGGTTGCGTATACCCCTTTTGTGCAATATTAATCTTAAGCTGTTCTGCTATAGCAAAGTCAGAAAAAGAATGTTTTGCAATATAAGGTGCCGCAATTACTTGCTCTTCAACTTTTTGAATAAAATCTGAAGGATTAAATTTTCTTGCCGCTGCGCGAGCTTGTGCTGCAGCTGCTCCGCCACGTTGACCTTGTTTTTTATAAGGCTGTGCTTGGGCTGATGATGACGATGATGAAGGCTTTGGCTTGCTTGTTGTTTTTGGGCGACGAGCAGAGTCTTCTTTTTTCCAGCTTGTGCCAGATGAAGATTTTTTATTGCTATCAAAACGAGAAGACGACGAAGCTGAGCTATTTTTTTTCTGCATGAAACCCTAGGAATACTTAAATTGATATGAATTGAATTTTCTAATAGAAATATATAAAAATATATTATAAAAAGATGTGAAGAATTATGAGAAATTCTACTAATAATAGTATAGCATGCAAGAGAAAAAATGTATAGAAGATCTAGACAAGAGCATTATGGCGAGCTACTGTTTCGTAGCCACCAGTAAAGGGGGGCAGGCTGAGATCTTTTAAGAATAAGTAAGCGGTCTAGCACTTTAATATAACAGCCGATAACTTCAAGCTGCTCCGTAAAATTATCTGGTTTGTTTGTATGATAATTTCTGGTGCTGTACCTATTTTTTTATTAAAATTTCATTTTTTTCAAATTCAGACTCTATTTCTTCTATAGTAGGTAAATCGCTTTTTAAAGATTTAGGGAGCTTATTTACTATTTCTGTTTCGTATTCAGCTACACCAATTGGTGAAATGCTATTTCTTAAAGCATATTCTACCGTAAGATTTTTTTTTGTTTTACAAAGTAAAAGTCCGATTGTTGGATTATGTTCTTTATCTCGTATGAGATCGTCTACAGCAGATAAATAAAAATTAAGTTGTCCAATATCACGAGGATCAAATTCTCTTGATTTAAGTTCAACAACTATATAACATTTTAATTTTATATGAAAAAAAAGGAGATCTATGTAATAATCTTTTTCATCGACTTCTAAATGATATTGGCGACCCATTAGAGCAAATCCCTTGCCCATTTCAAGCAATAATTTTTGGACATTGTTAATAAGGCCTTGTTCGAGATCTTGCTCAAGATGTTTTTCATGAAGTGTAAGAAAATCAAATAAATAAGGATCCTTAAAAGATTGTTGAGCGATATCAGAATCTGGAAGTGGCAATCTTTGTTTAAAGTTAGTTATTGCTTTGCTTTCACGATTATATAAATCAGCTTTAATCCAATGCTCAAGCATAGTTCTACTCCAACCATTCTCTAATGTTTTTTCTGCGTACCACAAGCGCTGATTATTATCTTTTAATTTTGTTATTAAAAGAACGTTATGTGACCAGGGAATGGTAAAGAAAAACATTTCATCTAATTGTCCAGACAGCGGTTGGACTTTTTCATATGCAAGATAGAAAGCTCTTATGTGAAAGATATTGGTTCTTGAGAATCCGCCAAGGCCTGGAAATTCATGTTGCAAATCTAGGGCTAATTTTTCAATAATATTACTACCCCAGCTTTGTTCTTTTTGTTTCTGTGCGATTGCTTGACCAATAAGCCAATACAATAAAAGTAATTCTTTATTTACAGCAAAAATAGCTTTTGTTTGTGCCTTTTTAATATGTTTTTTTATAGTTATTAAAAACTGAGTATATTCTTGAGAGATGAGATCTGTTTTTTTAATCATATTCGAGGCTTTATCTTTATATTTTAAAAAATCTTAGTAAAAAAAGTCTAAGTTAATCAAAAAAAAAGGCAAATAATATAATTTTACAAATTTTTATTATTTCTTCTATTCTTGAAAAATAATTTCAATAATTCTTGTGAAGATTCTGCTTCTAGGCCAGAAATAATTTCTTTTGTATGTTTTGTGTATACATCTGGCAAGATAGTTTTATCCAAGCATGCGCCAAAAAGTGGCGATTCTGCGCTATACACTATTCGTTCTACTCTGCTTAATAAAGCAAAACCTAGGCACATAAGGCATGGTTCAAGCGTTACGTAAAGCGTGCAGCCCTCAAGCCGCCAATCACCCATTTTTTGCGTAGCTTTTTGTAGAGCTATCATTTCCGCATGCATATTTTGCGATTTCTTTTTAAAAGCCTGATTGTAGCCTTTGCCTAAAACTATGTTTTCAGGAGAGACCACAAGCGCCCCTACGGGAACTTCGCCTAGATGATAGGCTTTTTGTGCAAGCAAGAGAGCTTTTTGTATATAATAAGAATCTTTTTGGTTCATAAGAGTTTTGTCTGTAAAGTACAAGGGAAATATATACTTAAGTTTAGTGGGGTATGGGTAAAAAGTAAAAGGGGGGCTGTGGTGTTGTGCCACAGAAACTGGTATTTTTATAGAATATCTCTATAGCTAAGAAAAAGGCTTTTTATGAACATTAAAATTTTATTGGTATCGAGTATCTTTTACTTGGTAACTTATGGTGTAATGCCAAATAATAATCAGCAATCTTCTGTTATCTCGGCTAAAAATATGGGATTAGTTTCTCTTGCAGGATTAGGCATAGCTTACGGTACCTATAGTTTCGTCCGCTATGCTGCTCAAATATCTCCTGCAAAAGTTGATCTTGTTGATTTTGTTTTAGAAGATAGTAAAGATCATAATGCTCAAAATAGCCAAAATTATCTTTTTGCTCATGGCATAGCTTCAACGCATAAACAAGTAGGGCGGTATGCGTCTTTTATAGAAAACAAGAATATTTTTACCTATAATTTTCCTGATGTCACTACTCGTTTTTGGCGTGTTAATTTTTGGCATACTGCATTAGGCCAGAGTTATGAAATAAACTATTTTAAAGAAGCTTATGGTAAAGCCCAAATTAAATTAAAATCAAGTTCTAAAATCGATAAAAGTTTAGTGTTAATGGGTGTCTCGCGCGGGGCTACTACTATTTTAAATTTCATGGCACAATGCCAGCCGCAAGGAGTAAAAGCCCTGATTCTGGAATCCCCTTTTGATAGTACCCGCAGTATTACTGATAATAAGATTACTCAATGGGGACTTGATTTTATACCTGGCATGCAAAATATAGGGCACGTGATCTTAAGTTCTCTCTTTTGGCAACATAGTAGATCAGGAGAACAAGCTCTTGATTCTATAGAATTACTTGATAAAAATCTGCCTATTCTTTTGATTTGCTCAAAGCAAGATACGTTAGTTCCCGCTTCTAGTACTATTACTTTATATGCTAGATTAAAAGCAGTTGGTCATAAAAACACTCATATTTTTATTGCAGAGCAAGGCAAGCATGGCAAAATACTTGAAGGTCCTGATAGAGAACACTACCAAAAAGCAGTGCATGATTTTAATCAAAAATATGGTATTGGTGTAAGTGCAGCACAAAAACAGATTGTTCAGCATTAATTTGTACGCAATATGTCGAAAAAGCAAGGTAACTTTTTACTGTTTATGCTGAAAAAGCACGCTTACTTCTCAAAAGAGATAATAGCCGTTTTACTGTTTTTAGTATATACTTAAAGGATAAAAAATTATCAAGATCTTTAATTAAAGTACAATTTTATTGTAGAGGAATCTGAGCATATGGACGATACAAAAAAGACTGGCCAGCTGGATTATTCAGCTTCGTCTATAAAGGTTTTAGAGGGATTAGAAGCGGTTAGAAAACGTCCTGCTATGTATATAGGCTCTACGGGTTCGCAGGGCTTACATCATTTGGTATATGAAGTAGTGGATAACTCTGTAGATGAAGCTCTTGCTGGGCATTGTAACGATATTAAAGTTACGCTTTCGGTTGATGGTTCATGTACCGTTGAAGATAATGGGCGCGGTATCCCTACCGATATACATCCTACCGAAGGAATATCTGCAGCAGAAGTAGTACTTACGAAACTTCACGCCGGTGGAAAATTCGATAAAGATAGTTATAAGTTTTCTGGCGGTCTGCACGGTGTTGGTATATCTGTAGTTAATGCACTTTCTAAAGATTTGCGTCTTACTATTTACCAAAACGGTAAAACCTTTGAGCAAAGATATGCTTTAGGGAAACCACTCTCTAGTTTGGCTGTTACCCAAAAAGGTACCACTAAGCGCGGTACGGTAGTACAATTTTTTCCTGATGAAACTATCTTCCAAGAAACAGTAGAATTCAGTTTTGAGATTCTTTCTTCGCGTCTTCGCGAACTTGCCTTTTTAAATAAAGGGTTACGTATTCTTATTACCGATGAACGAAGCAATAAAAGCCATGAGTTTTTCTTTGAAGGCGGGATTATTTCATTTGTTGAACATATTAACATTAAGAAAACTCCGTTATTCCCAGAAGTGATCTATTGCTTTAAAGAAGAAAGCAATTTCTTGCTTGAAGTTGCTATGCAATATAACGATGGCTATGGCGAACAATTATATTCTTTTGTAAATAATATAAATACCGTAGAAGGCGGTACACACGTATCTGGGTTTAAAACGGCTCTTACTCGTGTTTCAAATAAAAAAGGTTTGGAATCTGGTATTTTAAAAACTGGCGATAGTTTTTCTAGTGAAGACGTTCGTGAAGGATTAGTTGCTGTTATTAGTGTAAAAGTAGCAGAGCCTCAATTTGAAGGTCAAACGAAAACTAAATTAGGTAACAGCGAAATTAAGGGTATCGTTGAAACAGCTTTATTCCCTTTTCTTGAAACTTATTTTGAAGAAAATCCAGGTATCGCTAAAAAAATATTACAAAAAGCAGAAGTTGCTAAACGCGCACGTGATGCTGCTAAAAAAGCGCGAGAATTAACTCGTCGCAAAACAGTATTAGAATCTACCGTATTACCAGGAAAACTTGCTGATTGTTCTAATGAAAACCCATCTGACTGCGAGCTTTTTATCGTTGAGGGTGATTCTGCAGGTGGTTCGGCAAAACAAGCACGTGATAGAAATTCGCAAGCAATTTTGCCACTTAAGGGTAAAATTCTTAACGTAGAAAAAGCTCGTTTTGATAAAATTTTATCAAACGAAGAAATTAAAACACTTATTACAGCAATAGGCTGTGGTATTGGGAATCAGGAATGTGTTTTAGAAAAAACACGCTATCATAAAATTATTCTTATGACCGATGCTGACGTTGACGGCGCTCACATTAGAACGCTTCTTTTAACTCTTTTCTTTAGATATATGAAACCAGTCATAGATGCTGGGTATCTTTATATTGCTCAACCGCCTTTATATAAAGCAAAGATTGGCAAAAAAGAACAGTATCTTAAAGATGAAGCTGCTCTTAAGAAATTTATTATGTCATGGGCTCAAGAATCTACCGAGCTTATTCTTGCCGGGCAGATTATGCCACAAGATGAATGGAGCGTTCTTTTAACTCATCTGATAACGTACGAAGATGCTTTAGAGCAAACAGGTTTTGCTTTTAGACTTACCAAAGAGCAAGCTCATGCGTTAGTGCTCTTTTCGCAAACCATGTCTCTAGAGTATGAAAACAATAGTTCTTATGTTGACCAATTATTGCCGTTACTACAAGATTATTTTAAAAGTTTTAATGTAAGTATTACGCAGCAACAAGATAGTTCTGAAATAGAAGATCCTGCAATTAAGCGCTATATAATTTTTGAAAAAGCTCAAAGAGAGTGGCAAGTTGCATTAGACTTTTTTGTATCACCGTTACTTATTCAGCTTATAAAACAACGAGCTAATTTGAGCATAGTAGATTCAGATTGGACCGTGCGTATTGTTGATAAAGAAAAACATATTTCTCATAGAGGTGTAGTTGAGTTGCTTAAAGCTCTTATTTCTATAAGTAAGCAATACATGACCGTACAGCGCTATAAAGGTCTTGGGGAAATGAATCCTGATCAGTTGGGTGAAACTGCTATGGATACAAAAACCAGATTGCTTTTACAGGTAACTGTTCAAGATGCTCTTGAAGCTGATGCATGGTTTGATACGCTTATGGGCGATGATGTTTCTGGTCGCAGAACATTTATCGAAGAAAATGGTCACTTTGTAAAAAATCTTGATGTTTAATCTAGATTTAGAAAAACTATTCCCCCGAAACAGTACACTTATTGTGGCTCTTTCGGGGGGACCCGATTCTGTTTTTTTATTGCATATTCTTTGTGCTTTTCGCGACACATATCCTCTTACTCTTATAGTTGCTCATCTTGATCATGGTTGGCGCTTAGAGTCACCGCAAGATGTTTTATTTTGCAAAAATATGGCAGAAAAATATTCATGTGAATTTGTTACGGCGCATGCACGAGACATAGTACTTACTAAAAGATATAAAGAAGCTTCCGAACAATTAGGTCGCGCTTTGCGAAGAACTTTTTTGGAAAATGTAGCTGATACATACGAAAATTCTTTTATAGTTTTGGGCCATCATCAAAACGATCAACAAGAAACTTTTTTTATACGATTAGTGCGTGGAGCAAGTCTTTCTGGATTAACGGGTATTAAAGCTCAAAACGCCCGATATGTACGTCCTCTTTTATCTCTTTCTAAAACGGATATAACAAACTATCTAGCAGAAAATACTATTTCTTATCTTATAGATCATACCAATACAAGTGCTGTCTATTTACGTAATCGTATTAGAACTACCGTTATACCTGCTTTAGAGCAAGTTGATTCTCGGTTTGCGCATAATTTTCAGGCGACTCTTACTAATTTACAAGAGATAGAAACATTTCTTGTGGCTCTTGCTCAAAAGAGTTTTAGTGAAATGCATGTAATAGAAAATAATAGCATTATTGTGGATCTTGCAAAGCTTTTAGCGTTAGATTTTGTACTTTTTAAATATGTACTTGTGCACTGGCTCTGTGTAGAAAAAGTTTCCTTTACTCCAACTACTGCTTTTTTTAAAGAGATACAGAGATTCTTCTCTCATACGACCAATAGCACAAAACATAGCGTACATACAAGTTGGTCTTTTTTTAAAAAACAACAAAAAATAACGGTGATTAAACAGTAAGTTTTTTAATAAGAAAAGAGGGCCCCATAAGAGGCCTCTAGAAAACATAACCTGGAAAGCCCAGAATTTTATATTTTTTTTAATAATTCAATTTCTTCTACATGCAAGCCAGTTTTTAAGGCGATTGTTTTTGTATCTAAAACATCAAGAAGATTTTTTGCGATTACTAAAGCTTTCGCTTTTTCTCCTTCAAGTTTGCCCTCAATTTTACCCTTGAGAAGTCCCTCATCGCGTGCCGTTTTAATCTGGCTATTTCTAATACGTAATTCATCAAGACTTCGATCATACTCTTCAAGTTCTTTACGAGTCCAATTGCCTTGTTCTAAAATTGTAAAAGCTTCGGTTAAAGCCAGGGGCTTTTTGAGTTCTTTAGGAATTGTTTCTAGATCTTTGGCGTATTTAAAAAAGTAAACCCATTTATCAGCATCATTATCCAGTTTATCAAGATCTTTATTAAATTTTTTTAGCTCAATAAAATGGTATTCCTGAAAAGTCATCGTGCGCTCATGAGTTTCTAGGTCTACTGTTCCATGATGACTTATATAGGCCTCTGTCTTAAAAATATTAAAATTTACAATCCCAATAAAAATAACAGGCGTTAGCTTAATGTATTCTTCACTGCGTTGCAACTGACGAGCAAGTGCAATAGCAACATAATATTGTGCTCGTTCGGCAAAATCATGTTGATTCACTACTTGCATTTCCAGAATATATTCGGCATCATTTTGATCTTTGCAGCGGACATCAACAATGCTCGATTTTGTAAATTGTGTTTCTGGATGGTTATACGGATCATTAATGGTAACTGATATGATCTGACTATCTTTTGGGCGTTGTAATGTATTGTTTAAAAAATTTATAATAATATCAGTATGCTTAGCATTACTAAATAGTTTTTTAAAGGCGATATCACTTTTTGGATCTAAAAAAATCATAAGAGTCTCTTTTTTTGAAATACTAAGTATAGTAATAAGTATTCATTACTTTGTTCATATACGTCAAGCTTTTTATGCTGTTTTTTAAAAAAGAGGGCCCCATAAGAGCCCCCTAAAATATATAAAATTCTTGTTATTCTGAGCAACTAAGAAGATACTTGCACCGTATTGCGCTGGCTAATGGCCCTATGGGTGGTTGCGCAGAGCAGCGATAAAATTAATGTTTTTTCGGGAAAGAATTTTTTAGATCCTCTAGATCAGAGTACAGTATAGTTAACGAGCGTGTAAATTTTTTTCGTTCTTGATGAGCATCTGCAGAAGCTCTTTTAAGTACTTCTTGATCAATCTTATGTTGTAGGGAAATACTTTCTTTTACCAAAGCATATTTTGGATCGGGGCTGTTTTCGCACAAGCGTATATCTTTTGCGCTGCTTTCTACTTTACTTCGAGCTATGCCCATAATAATTGCTGA
>CAXNJL010000010.1:0-10187 GCA_964202625.1 Candidatus Babeliales bacterium
TGAGTGGGATGTGAGTAATAAAATAATTCTCACAGCTTATGAGGGAACAGTAAATTATATCGATCTTATTGAAAACCTTACGATACAAGATCGTTTTGATGAAAATACGAATCGTTCTGCAAAAATTGTTCTTGAGCACAAGTCTGATAAATATCAACCAGCTATTAGTATTATCGATAAAAAAGGCGATGAAATTGCTCAGTATTATTTACCAACAGGCTCTTATTTACTTGTTGAGCAAAATCAAAAAGTAGTAATTGGGGATATGTTAGTTAAAATGCCTAGAGAAGCTAGTCGTACTAAAGATATTACAGGGGGTCTTCCTCGTATTCAAGAACTTTTTGAAGCTAGAATACCAAAAGATCCAGCTATTTTGTCAGACATCAGTGGGAATGTTTCTTTCGGCGCACTCCATAGAGGGCTCAGAAAGGTAACTATTTCTAATGAGACCGAATCATATGATTATATGATTCCTCGAGGCAAGCAGCTTAACGTTCTCATGGGTGACCAGGTAAGTGCTGGAGATATGTTAACTTCTGGTATAGTAATTCCACACGATATTTTAAGGATTCTGGGGCCAGATGCTTTACAGCGTTATTTGGTAAATCAGCTTCAGGAAATTTATCGCTTACAGGGCGTAGATGTCAATGATCGTCACTTAGAATTGATTATAAGACAAATGCTTCGTAAAGTTCGTATTACTGAACCAGGAGATACAGAGTTTCTTATTGGAGATAAAGTTGATCGCATTCACTTTAAGACAGTTAATGCAGCCTTACAAGCTGAAGGAAAAAGAGTTGCTGTAGCTAAACCTGTTCTTCAGGGTATTACGTTAGCTTCTTTGGGCACAGAAAGCTTTATTTCTGCCGCTTCATTCCAAGAAACAACACGTATTTTAGCAGAAGCTGCAATATCTGGACAAGTGGATCATCTTTACGGATTGAAAGAAAACGTAATTATAGGTAAGCTGATTCCTGCTGGTACTGGTATCAAAAGTTTCAGAAAAAAATATTTAGGTCGGTTTGAAGAAAACCAGATCGGTAATGTATAGACATCAAGTTTTGTAGGCGCGTAGCTCAGTGGAAGAGCATTGCTTTGACGTAGCAAGGGTCAGCGGTTCAATCCCGCTCGCGCCTACCAGTTTTAAAAGATACTCGTTTTAGGTATTAAAAAATTAAAATTTTATAAAGGTTTTAAAAAGTATGGAAGCAATAAATAAAATAGCAACAATAAAAGCTCAATATAAGCAACATGAAACAGATACTGGTTCTGTAGAGCTTCAAATTGCTTTATTAACGCATGAGATTAATACTCTTAATCTTCACTTCAAGGCACATCCTCATGATTTTGGCTCTAAGCGTGGTCAATTAGTTAAGGTTGGCAGACGTCAGAGCTTTTTAAGTTATATTAAGAAGAATAAACCAGCAAAATACAAAGAGCTTATTAGTAGTTTAGGCATACGAAAATAAAGAGAATATATGGAAAGAAAATTTTCCTTACCGGAATTTGGATATGAAGTAACGCTTGGTAAATTTGCAGGTCAATCGGATAGCTCCGTTTGGCTGCAACAAGGCGGAACGGTAATTTTAGCGACAGTAGTTTCAGCAGCTGCTCAAGAGTTTCCTGGTTTTTTACCGTTAACTATTGATTACAGAGAATTGTTTTCTGCTGCAGGAAAGATACCTGGCGGATATCTTAAGCGTGAAGGTAAATTTAGCGATAGAGAAGTGCTTACAGCTCGTCTTATAGATCGATCAGTAAGACCATTGTTTCCTGATAATTATTTTAATCAGTTACAAGTTTCTGCTACAGTTTATTCTGTTGATAAAGAGCATATGCCAAATACGCTTGCATTGATTGCAAGTTCTTTAGCATTAACAACATCAAAAGTTCCTTTTATGGGACCTATTGGTGTTGTAGAAGTTGCTCGAGTAGAAAATGAGTGGGTATTTAATCCTACTTATACTCAAAGCTTGGCTTCAGATGTAAAAATAATTATTGCTGGTACCGACGAAGGTATTTGCATGGTTGAAGGTCACTCTCAAGAAATTCAAGAAAAAGAATTTATTGATATTCTTTTCCGTGGTCATGATCTTATTAAAAAGCAAGTTGCATGGCAGCGCGAAATAGCGCTAGAAATGGCTGTTGCAAAAGAAGAGATTCATGAATATTTTGATGCGGTTCTTTGGAAATCAAAAACTGAATCTTTCTTACATGATGAAAGAATAACTACATTATTTAATGCAGATAAAGTTCAACGCTCTCAAGCTATGTCTTTCTTAAAAGAATCTTTTATAGAGTCTCATAAAGAACAAGCAGCTTTAGATGCAGTTTCTTTAACGGCACTTAAGTATCTCTTTGAAGTAGTTCTTGAAAAAAAGATGACTGATAAAATTATTAGTTCTGGCAAAAGAGTTGATGGACGTGACTTTGAAACAGTTCGTTCAATTGCTTCAGAAGTTGGACTCTTGCCATGTAATCATGGTTCAGCATTATTTCAACGTGGACGCACGCAAGCACTTGTTAGTGTGACATTGGGCGGTGGTCAAGATGCGGCAAAATCAGACATTTTAATGGGTAATACTATTGAGTCTAAATTTATGTTGCATTATAATTTCCCAGCATTTTCAGTTGGAGAAATTAGACCAAATCGCGGACCAGGTCGCAGAGAAATCGGACACGGTTATTTAGCTGCTTCTGCAATTAAGCAAGTTTTGCCTTCAGAAGAAAGTTTTCCTTATACATTACGTATAATATCTGACATTTTAGAATCTGACGGATCTAGTTCTATGGCCACTGTTTGTGGATCAACTATGGCGCTTATGGATGCGGGAGTTCCTATTAGAAAGATGGTTAGCGGAGTAGCTATGGGTCTTTTGGGTAGCAATAATACTTTCAAGGTTTTAACAGATATTTCAGGAATCGAAGATGCCTTTGGTCTTATGGATTTTAAGGTTACAGGAACAGATGACGGTATAACTGCTATACAAATGGACGTTAAGTATAAAATTGGCTTAAGTCGCTCAATTTTTGAGATGGCTCTTGCTCAGGCTCTTCGTGGCAGATTACATATTTTGGGCGAAATGCGCAAAGTTATGACAGCTCCAAGAGAATCTGTTTCTGATTTAGTTCCTAAAATTGTTTCTTTTAAAGTTCCAACTGATAAAATTGGCGCTATAATAGGCAAGGGTGGAGCTGTAATAAGAGAAATTATAGAAAAGACCGGCACAACTATTGATATCGAAAACGATGGTACTGTTAAGATTTTTGGTACACCAGGTCCTAAGATGGATGAAGCTATTGCTTGGGTTAAAACCTTAGGTGGAAAAATTGAAAAAGGTGCTATTTATCAAGGGAAAGCTCGACGCTTTGCCGATTTTGGTATCTTTGTTGAAATCGCCCCAGGCGTTGACGGCTTAGTTCATGTTTCTAATGTTCCAAAAGCATACCAGCAGAATTTTTCTCGCCATTATGAGCTAGATCAAATTATGCCTGTAGAAGTTTTAGAGTATGAAGAAGCTACTGGCAGAATTCGTTTAAAAATCTTAGAATAATTTAGCTAGAGATTTTAGACATATATGTCATATAGCATAGTAAAACGAGCTGGTCATAGAAAGTATGACCAGCTTCGTGCTTTAAAAGTTAGTTTCGATGTTTTTCCCTATGCCGCAAGCTCGGTTCTTTTTGAGCTGAATAATACACGCGTTTTATGCGCTGTAACTATTTCGCCGGGAGTACCACCTTTTTTAAGAGGAAAAAAAACAGGTTGGCTAACTGCTGAATATAGCATGTTGCCAGCTGCTACCCATACTCGCTCTCAGCGGGAAGGCGTATTGCTTAAGCGCAATGGTAGAAACGTTGAAATATCAAGATTTCTAGGTCGTTGTCTTCGTTCTATTCTTAATTTAGACGCATTAGGTGAAAGCACTATTACTATTGATTGCGATGTATTGCAAGCTGACGGCGGAACTCGCGTAGCTGCTTTATGCGGCGCTTATTTAGCCTTAAAAAAATGTCCGCAATTAGCGCATTTATTAAAAGACGAGATAGCTGCTGTTTCAGTAGGTTTGCAAAATGGTGTGCCGTTACTTGATTTAGACTATAAAGAAGACAGTGCAATTGATGCTGATTTTTCTTTTGTACTTACTCGTTCTGGAAATATTATAGAAATTCATGCTAGTGCAGAAAAGTCTTTCTTTTCTTGGGAAAATTATGCTAAAATTCAAGAGTTAGCAGTTAAGGGTTCTCAAGAAATTTTTGATTTTTATGATACATTATAATTTTTCTAAAACATATTCTCTTTTTTTTCTTATTCATACAGTTTTTATTATTCCAACAGATCTTACTTTTGTTGGTTTTTTAAACGATTCTGATGGCATTGGAAGTTTTCCTTTAGTCTTAGCAGAAGAATTTAAAAATAAATTATCCATGAATATGTATCACATGAGAGCTCCGATTCTCTCAAGTTTTTCAGGTTTAATAATTGATAGCTTGGGGAATAAAAAACCTGGCACTATTCTCTTGTTTACTGGATTATTATTTGAATTAAATCAACAATCGCAAAAACTTTTAGCTTCTGATTCTTTAAAAATAGCATTAAGTATGTTTGAGTCAACAGCTATTCCTCAAAGTTGGGTTGCTACTTTAAATAATAATTTTGATCTTGTATGTGTTCCTGATAATTTTTTGGTTAAAGTATATCAAGATTCAGGAGTAATAATTCCTATTTTTGTTTTACCTATACCGTTACATTTATCAAGATTTTATAATAAAAAATCAAAAAAATCACCTTCTACTTTTGTTTTTGGTATGACAGGCGATAGCTTTCCGCATAAAAATCATATGCTTTTAACGCAAGCTTTTATTGAAGAATTTGGCAAAGACCCTGCTGTGCAATTAATTATACATACAAAAGCACAAATAAAATCGCCCTATCTTATTGAGTTAAAAGATTTTTTTGGAACTATAGATAATTACCATAATATAGTTTTTTTAGAAAAAGCTTTAAGCTCAACAGAATATAGCGATTTTATCTCTTTTTTGAATTGCTATGTGCTTTTGTCTATGTCAGAAGGCTTTTCTATAACACCGCGTCAAGCTATGGCCCTAGAAATACCTTGCATACTTTCAAATAATACAGCGCATAAAACTCTTTGTGATAGTGGCTTTGTTTGTTCTGTTTTATCAGAAATAGAAACTACCCCGCATTATTTAAAGCGTCTTTTTGCTAAGAAAGAATTTTTAGGATTCCAATATACAACTGCTATTCTTGATGTTCGCAAGGCTTTAAGAGACGTTTATGTGCGCTATGCTTATTATCAAGAGCGGGCTAAGCAGGCAAAAGAATGGGTAATGCAGTATGATTTTTCTTGCTTAAAAGAACGCTATCTTAGTTTGCTTAAACCAGAAAAAATTATATTGGGGCTAGAAAATAGCATTACTAGCTCTGCTATTATTACAAATTCTCCCGATCTTTATAAAAAATATAAGAAAAAATTAGGTATATAAGTATGTTAGTTTGGATTGATTTAGAAATGACTGGTTTAAATCCAGACAAAGAACACATACTAGAAATAGCTGTTATTTTGACCGACAAAAATCTTACCATAACTGCTCATGGTCCTAGGCTTGTTATATATCAGCCTGAGCAAATCTTAGAATCTATGGATTCTTGGTGTAAAAAACACCATACAGCTTCTGGCTTGTTAGAAGAAGTAAGAAAATCAACGCTTAGTTTGGTTCAAGCAGAAAAGCAAATTTTAGCATTTGTTTCCGCTCATATTGCTTTAAAGTCTGGGTATTTAGCCGGCAATTCAATTTGGGTAGACCGTATGTTTTTACGTGTCCATATGCCACAATTTGAACACTATCTCAATTATCGCATGATAGATATAAGTTCTATAAAAGAATTAGTTAATGCTTGGTATGAAGGTAGCCCGCTACTCCCCTATCAAAAAACAGAACAGCATAGAGCTGACCATGATATTTTAGAGTCCCTACAGGAACTGTCTTTTTATAGAAAAAATTTTTTTATTGAAGTTTAAACCCT
The DNA here is from genome assembly GCA_964202625.1 of Candidatus Babeliales bacterium. GTDB lineage: Bacteria > Babelota > Babeliae > Babelales > Babelaceae > CAXNJL01. The sequence continues at coordinate 6,050 of CAXNJL010000010.1, forward strand.
CTTTTCTGTAAGATAAGCATAGTCTTATTTTAAAAGAAAGTGCTTTATGTTTTTATTCTTAAAAATAGTTTTTATGTTTTTATTCTCTTTTATATTTAAATCTTATTCAGCAGAATATGATTGGGCAATTGTAGGCGCTGGGCCAGCAGGGATAGTAGTAACTGGATTGCTGCTTGATCTTGGCGTTCCTGGTAATCGCATAGCATGGATAGACCCTAAATTTGATGTAGGACGCTTAGGTGAACATTATACAACTGTTCCGGGAAACGCTAAAACAAAGCTTTATGTTGAATTTATTAATTCTTGTAAAACTTTTTTAGATTCCAAATCTCCAGCTATCTTAGAATTACAAAAATATGATTTAGAAAAAGAGTATCCTCTTCATATTATAGTAGATCCATTGCGTGACATTAGTTCTTATATGCGTACGCTTGTCGATTCAAAAATTGCAACCTTATCATCGCTTGATTTTGAAGATAATCGCTGGTCGGTTGGTATTGGAGATAAAAAAATATACGCACAAAATGTAGTTCTTGCTCATGGCTCACATCCACGATCTTTGGATTATCCTTGTAATACAGAAATTTCTTTAGATAGCGCATTAAAGCGAGAAGAATTAGTTGCGCTGGTAAAACCTACAGACAGTATAGCTGTTGTTGGCAGCGCTCACTCTGCAATATTAATTTTAAAATTCTTATCAGAACTTCCTGTTGCTCGCATTTTAAATTTCTATAATAAACCACTAGAGTATGCCGTAGATATGGGTGGCTGGACACTTAATAGTAGTAGCGGCCTCAAGGGAATTACTGCAGAATTTGCAAAGACAGTATTAGAAAAAAATTCACTGCCTAATCTTTTGCGTATTTTTAATACACCAGAATCACGACAAGCATGGCTGCCAATTTGTAATAAAATTATTTATGCTGTTGGTTTCGAGCGTAACTCTTTGCCTTGTATAAATAATAGTACCCAACTTACCTACAACGATACTACTGGTGTAATAGCCCCACGTCTCTTTGGCATAGGCATAGCATTTCCGGATAAAATAGTGGATCCGCTAGGTAATACAGAGCATAGAGTAGGCTTAAGTAGTTTTATGAATTATGCACAAAAAGTAGTACCTGGGTGGCTTGTTACCAAATCACTCATGCATAGATTTTTTATATTCGAAGAACTTTTTGATATAAATATGCTTTAAAATTTAGAATAAGCTCAAGACACCATTTTTTTATAGCTATACTTTTTTTAATTATGTAAGTTGAGATACTATGAAAACATTCAGTATATATCTATTTTTTTGTTTAAATATCCAAGCAATGCATAATAATAATCAGCATATTTTTTATACTATAAGTGCTCTTATTGATAAGCGAGAATTAGCTTATCAAGCTCTTGTATGCGCTTTGCGCGAAGAACATGTAACCATGCAGGATTTTAAAAAGCAGAATAGCGCGCTTGAAAGCACAGAGTCGTTTTATAGACTAAAACAATATCAACACATAGATGCTTGTTTTATAAAAGCGCAAGAAGAACTTATGCTTTCTAGAAAGCCTTTTGAAGACATGCTTGATCAAGAATAGTTCTTGACGGCCTGTATGATAAGACTTATTCTTAAGAACAGATAGTTCTTTTTAATTTTTTTATTACGACAGGTTTTTATGTTCAAAAAAGCATATATATGTTCTTTATTATTTTTTGCTTATGCGGCACAAGCAAGCAACGCAGAAAAAACCGATTTATTGCGAGCGGAAGTAGCCACAAAGAGTAATATTCATATTACGCAAGAAACCCACCCAACACTTTATGCTCTTGTTCAAGATATGACATCTCGGGCAAGAATTGCTATGCCTAAATACATAACTCTTTATGACGTATTTTATTCTGTTGTAGATAAAGATACGGGAAGAGTTAATAGAGTTGCACACAATATGTCTACTTCAATAGACATTGTTGGAGATATGTATATTTGTTCTGAGCTTTTGACTACTTTATCTTATGATGAAGCTAGATCTGCTTTGGCATTAGTGGTAGCAGAAAAACTTTTGGATAAAAATATTAAAATGGCAGTAGCTGGCATCGGTTCATTCGTAAGTGCTGCGACCGCTTTGTTTTCTTTCAATAAGTATTATGATCTTGATCTATTTGGGCCCAGATATAATCGTGCTGATTATAGCTATTGCAATAGCTATAATAGCTATAATCAGCGTGTGTATTATCCGGTATCTCGACAAGAAAGAAGCGAAGATATAAAAGCTTTAGTATATCTGACTTTTATACCAGCATTCGTAGCTGCTGGTATAGTTGCTCAAAATATGCAAAAGAGTATCGATTTAAAAGCTGCTGAATTGGTTGGAGCTGAAAATATAATAAACTATATAAAAACGCGCGATAAAATCCAAGATACTTACAGTAAAGAAAGCTTATTGAGTCGTTTGTTTTCAGGAACAATTATAGCAAAAATATGCAGCATAGCATTTTACCCTATACGTGCTTATAGCTCAGAAGAAAGAATCAGCTATTTACAAAAAATAGCTTAAAAAAGAACTTTAGCAAGAGCAATAGTCTCTTTATGGGTATCATTGATATGTACAGCGCGATATTGCAAGTTGAAAAGCTTTCTAATCGCATACTTACACTTTAATATTTTAGAGAGACTAGAAGCTTTGATAACATATATTTTTGCAGAGTTATCCAAAACTCCTTTGGGGAAGTACCAAGCAAAGTGAGCGTCCATATCTCGTACTGCCTGACTATTATTATAATGTGATTCTTGGAGTATGTGGTAAGCTGTTTCTTCTGATAGTTTCATAGTTCGCTTAAAGCAAATTTTGCCATAGTGAGAAAAAAGCGTTTCTATTTCTTGAGTCTTGCCTTGAGTTATTGGCCAAACAATAGCTATAAAAGTATCTTTGTTTTTTTTACAGTAATCCACTATGTTGGAGCTGTCTTTTGGTAGAGCTATACTATGCAAAGTTGCTATGAGCGTTATAAGTGCAAAATAAATGTTTTTCATGATTATTCTTTCTTGAAAGATACAGGTTCACTTTTCCTTTGAATATGTAATATTTTTTTGCTAGAAGCAACTAAAAAGATAGCTGATTGCAAATTGTGTATAATTTCTTATACTTAAAAGATATACGCTGCCTATATTTCTCATTGTTTTTTACTATTTTTCTGCCTGAAGGGAAGTTCATGATTTTAGCCTCTGAATTTAAACGTGGAACAAAAATTTTATATAAAAATGAACCATACATGGTTCATGAATATCAGCATGTAAAGCCCGGTAAAGGTGGAGCCTTTATGCGTACTAAGATGAAGAATCTTATTACTGGCTTAATGCATGAAGAGACTTTTAGGTCCGAAGAAAAATTTCCTTCTCCTGATTTAGCTTACAGAGATATGATGTATCTCTATGAAGAGAATGGATTATATCAATTTATGGATCAAGGGAGCTATGAGCAAATAGCCCTTAACAAAGACCAGCTTGAAGAAGTTAAAGATTTCCTTAAAGAACAAACTGTTTATACAGCGTTGTATTTTGGTGAAAGACCAATCGGTGTTACAGCTCCTATCTTTATGGAATTAAAGGTTACAGAAACTATGCCTGGTGTGCGTGGCGATACAGCTCAAGGCGGCGCAACAAAACCAGCGACATTAGAATCGGGATTGGTACTGCTTGTACCTCTTTTTGTGAATGAAGGTGATGTTTTAAAAATTGATACGAGAGATTCACGTTACGTAGAACGCGTGGATAAACGAAAATAATGAAAAATTTAGATATTGAACCCATAAATTGTGATCAACTTTCATTGCGCGATAGACGCTCAGTTATTTTGCATCTTCTGTATGCTATGGACTCATTTGAGTACCAAGCAAGCTTAGAATCTATTGTAGATAATTTTAGTCGTGGTTTTGGATACACTATCTCTACTGATAGTTATATTTTTATAACAAGTCAGGCTGTTATAGACTCTCGAGATTCTCTTGATGCAGAATTAAAGCCGTTACTGGCTAACTGGAGTTTTGATAGAATTAGTTCCTGCACTAAGCTTATTTTGAGATTAGCTTTATGGGAACTGATAAACGAAGATATCTCGCCAAATATCGTTATAAATGAAGCTGTTGAGCTGGCAAAATG
>CAXNJL010000011.1:0-9755 GCA_964202625.1 Candidatus Babeliales bacterium
AAAAAATTTAAACTACTCTGCGCGGAAAGAGAGATACTGGGTCTTACGGATAGAAAAATAGCATTTTTATATGCTCGGTGGAAATTGAAATTTCCAGAATTAGCACAAGCTCTTAAAGAAGTAGCTCAAGACGATACACCAAAAAGCGAAGATTTTGAATCTAATAAAAAAAGTTTCATTGATCTTGTTGGACAAGAAGCTTGGGATGAGCAAAGTAAAGAATCACAACATGAGGCTCTAGCTTTGTATAAATCTATGTGGTTAATCGCTCAAAGCAATCAATCTAAAGAAGAAGATTTTTTGGGTCTATCTGATCTTGAAGAAGATCAGCCTTTAGTTCTTGATCGTAGATAAACTGTTTCACTTGTTCTTTATGCGCTAGAAATTCTTCTGAATTTTCTTCAAAATCTTTGGTGCAATCAAGAACAAGTACGGGAACTTGAGCAAGTTCAGGCAATATATTTTTTTTATCAATTAAAAATTCTGTATGCCGTGCATCAAGTTGTTGTAAATAGTCTAAAGGAATAGTTTCTTCGCCAGATCTATTCCTTTTTTTTATTCTTTCATACGCTATTTCTGGAGCAACTTTTAAATAAATAAATCCCTTGGGAACAGCGCATTTAGTGGGGATAAGAAAATTAAACCAAGTAAGATAGATATCCCATTCTATTTTGGTTAAAAAACCCTGTAAATAGCTATTGTACGTGAAGCAATAATGACCAGAATAGATGGATCGTTCCATTAATTTAATGCCTGAGCTGCCTTCTTGTTCTTTTATATGCTCTTTAACTCTATACATCATGATCAGCGTTTCCATAGTGGATGCCCAACGTTTTGGATGAGTATAAAAATGAGCTAAAAGAGATTCTTCGTTATCGCTTGATTGCCAGTTATGTAACGGTTCATAGACAACAGTAACTTCAGAAAGAGCTGCATGTATTAATTTTAAGAATGTTGATTTTCCGGCTCCAATGGTGCCTTCTACGATGTACATGAGCTCTTATTTTCGATAGTGTTTTATAGAATCTATAGGTATATAGTTTAAAGCTAATAAAATAGTGCGTCAAATAAAAAAAGCCCCGAGAATGTATAAACTCTCGGGGCGCTTAATATAAAATTATAGACTAAAGATAATAACCAGAACTCACAATAAAGCGTTCTTTTTTAGATCCGCCAAGTGAAACGTCTACTGCTTGGCTATACACATATTTTTTTCCATTATGTAAAGGGAAAGATGTCCAGCCGCCGCCAGCATTAGCTTGATCTATTACACGCTTTAATATCGGATATCCCTTTTCATCTTTTAGGCCGCCAACTTTTTCCCAAATTATAGAACTATTCATGCCATCAACTAAGCATGTTCCATCTTCTCGGTACACAGAAATAGCAAGATCCCCTCTAAAGAACGATCCAGATCTATTGGTAAACTCAGAAAGTGCTTTAGTAAAGAAAACTGAATCTAAGAAATTAATAGCAGCTTTTACTAAATAGGTTGTTTCGATCACTTTAGAATGTATATAGAAGCAGGCCGCTATAATATATTCTCCTTCAATCCCTTCAACAAGTTTGGCGTAATATAATTTATTAGCATTTTTATAAAAAGCCGATTTGAGCGCATATCTACTACGCTTTACCTCTTGAATGAGATCTTTAACAATATAATTAGAGTGCTTGTCTCGTTGATTTAATAAATTAAGATTAACCAGCGCAGGGGATTCGCCGTTTGCCAAACATTTACCGTTCATATTATACACTTCTATGTGCATACCGCCAAGAGTGAATTTCCCTTTAGGATTAGAAAAATCTTTGAACGATTTTTCAAGGCCATAAATTTCAAAATGCTTAATAGCTTCGGATAAAAGATCTCTTAAATTTCTTTTACCAGACTCTTCTAAGTTATAATAAGACATTACAATAAGTGTATCGATACTTTCATACGGAGTAAGTGGGTTCCAATGAGATTTTACTGCTTTATACATAATTTTAATGGGGATATTGTTCCATACGGCACTCATAAATCCTTCAGTTGATCCATTTTTTACCTTATCGATCATTTCTGCTATAAAAGGTTTTCTATTGGAATCTTTTAGATCTAATCTATTTTGTCCAATTAAAGCTCTGCTCTTTCCATGGGCTATGCAATCTCCATCAAGAGTATAGACAGCTACTGCTAAATTTCCCGCTACATATTTTCCATGCGGATTGCTTATTTCTTCTAAGGGGTTATGTGTAGGATCAGATAATTCTTTTGCTGCAGATCGTACTAAAATCGATGCAGTAAAATCGACTGAAGAGGTATAAAATCCGGTGCTAAGCAAGTAGGTTTTTTCCCCTTTTATAACTGCTCTTACATAAGATTCTTTCATTTCGTTTGAAATGTATTGGTAAACCCATCCATCACCACGAGCAGCTTCCAACGATTCTTTAAGAGGATTTCTGTCATTATTAAAAACTAAATATACTTCTTGTGTTGCATTCTTCCAAACAAGATCTCTATACTCTCCTGAAGAAAAACAGATATCTTCATCTTTGCAAATAAGCCTCACTTCAAGATCACCCTTGCGCCATGCTGGTGATCGAGAAAATGCCTGAGCACAGGTTAATACATCATTTTTTTTAAAAAAAACAACAGCCTTTTCTATAAGTTCTATGGCATCTCTACGTTTTTTTGCTCGTTGTGGTTCTGGCTGATTGTTACCCGTAAGAGTAGTATAGTGCAAAGCCTGTTCTTCTTCTGATTCTTTGTTTTCTATACTATCAAGTTTAATTTCTTTTTCTTCTTGAAGAGTATCTAGTTTTTCTTTTTCTGTGAGTTCTATGTTTTTATCGATAGCTAAAAAGGGGTTAGCAAAAAATAAAAGAAAGTATGCACAAGTAAACTGCTTTATTATTAATTTCATGGTAAATAATCTTTCTTTTTATTGAGAATCTTTTTTCTTACCAAAAAGTTGTAGCGCAAAAAGAAACATGTTGAGAAAATCAAGATAGAGCGTAAAGGCACCAATTAAACTTAATTTACTTTCCATAACTTTATCGTTGATAGATTGATCTGATAGTTGCTTTAATTTTTGTACATCAAAAGCAGTAAGTCCGGCAAATATAAGAACGCCAAGAAATGATAATGCCGTATCAAAAGCAGTACTTTTAAAGTAGATATTTACGAGCATTGCAAGCAGTAATCCCCAAAGCGTCATACCTAAGAGTGATCCCATAGTGGTAAGGTCATGACGCGTTATGCTGCCATAGATGGCCATAGTTAAGAACATTCCTGCTGTTATAAGAAAAACAAAAGCAATTGAATGTATTTGATAGATTAAAAATAACGTAGAAAAAGTGGCGCCAGTAAGAGCGGCATACAGTAAAAACATGAAAAGAAGAACAGTATAACTTAATCGAGAAAAAGCATAATTCATACCTAAAACAAGTGCTATTTGAGCAATAAAAATCGCAAAAAAGAGTTCAGGGTGGCTCATTATTGTGTTCATGGCAGTAGCTGACTCAGATAAAAAATAAGCAATTCCCGCTGTAAGACCAAGAGCAATGCTCATCCAGAAAAAAATACGAGACATCAATGTTGATGCACCATTAAGAGAAGAATTTTTATAATCCATAGCTAATTCCTTTAAAATAAAGATACTCTAATAACCTAGCTCTACTTTAAAAAGAGATACGATAAGAAGGCAATAGTTTTTAAAAAAAGGAGAAAACAATGAGAAAGTTTTTTTTTGGCTTAGGTTTTGTAGTATGTGTTTTTAGCTCTATGATCGTTCTTTTTGGATCGACATCACAAAAAAGTAATGATGCGGAACAGGAATGGTTGCCCGTAAATTTTTATGGCGAACTAGAAGATACCGAAGGTAATAAAAATAACGTAGAAAATATATCTTTTTCTGGTGAATATAAAAATATTCTCTTTTATATTAAACCTAAAAATAATCTTAAAGATCCTGCTTCTAATTATGAAAAAATTAATCTTAAAGATATAGCTGAAATACGTTTAGCTAGTGTAGATCGAAGCGATTCTTTATATACGTTTAAACATAAAGATTATATGGAGGTAGTTGTTTCTTTTAAATCATCTCAACCAAATCATGAAAAAAGATATATTATAGAGCGTAGTAAAAAAATCATGTGTTATAGGATGGAAAATAATCAGCCTGTTCTTAAACAAGTAACTATAGATTCTCTCTTGAGCCTCAAAATCAAAGGATATAAAGAGCAAAAAGAGGGTGCTTTTGGTTCTCTAGAGCAACAATCTTGTGAGACTAAAAAAGCGCAGCTTATTGACCAAAATAACCCAAAATGAGATAGTTGAAAAATAGATAAAAATATTTTTAAGAGAGAACATAAGAGAAACTATATGATTATAACTATTACGCAAGAAAACTTTAATGAGGTTGTAGAAAAATCATTAAAGCCAGTGATTATAGATGTTTATGCCGTCTGGTGCGGTCCATGCCATCACATGTTGCCTATTTATGAAGAAGTGGCAGAAGAACTCGGTTCTCGTTATGTTTTTACAAAACTTAATGTTGATGAGTCTCAGGAACTAGCTATTAAATTTAGCATAAGCTCTGTGCCTACGTTTATTTTTATAAAAGATAATAACGTGCTAGAAATAGAAACCGGCACCCTTACTAAAGAAGCTCTTATCGATACTATTTTAAGACTTTTTGAATAAATTATAGTAAAGAGCAGAGAGTATACGTATTCTCTGCTCTTGTTACTTTTTTAAACGAATAATCATATTTTCTTTGCCCCACTTAGTTTCTTGATCAAAAAAACCTGCTCCTAATGATCTATAAAAACCAGAAAGTTCTTCAAAAGAAAGATTCTTTCGAAATGGATTAACCTCAAAACTAATATCTATATACTCTTCTTCAGGAAAAGAGCTTTTGATACGAGAAAGCGCTTTTACAAAAAGAGTAGAACCTATCCCTTGACGATAAAATTCCGGCTCTACTTGCAGCCTTAAGATACGAACTATATTGATAGGGGAAATTGCATAAGCAATTTCCCCTACACATATATCATCTCTTTTTAAATAGGCCTTTATCGTAACTTGTTCCATATCTTCACACATTGATCTGTATTCAGTTTTAACATAAAATTTTTCTAAAGTTTTCTGTATTGAACTATCTCTTTTTGCATGAGTAAGAAAATAGTGGATTTTTGCATTAATAGTATCAGGCTCTTTAGAAGCATCTTTGAACTTTTTTTCAAGAGATCTGTCTGATTCTACAAGAGTTTGTAGGGTGCAGGTATCTAGTTTGTCTACGTTAGAAATAATCTCTTCTGCTATGTAGCGTGCTGCTTCAGGTGAAAACTGTAAAAAATCTTGGATTTTAGCACATTGTTTATGTATAGGGGTATATTTTTTGATAGTTTCATAGCTTACGACAGCTATTGTTTTTTCCATGCTTTTAATAGAGTTACAAAAAAATAGTATGAGTAAGGTCTGTTTTAAAAATAGTTCAGATAGCTTCATGAAATCTTTCCTAGAAAATCAATACATAATATAGTGGTAATATCGTGTCTATTTTACTCAGTAAAAAATAAAAAGCCTCTTATTTTTTTAAAAACTTTTTGTTTTTAAAGATTCAGCACACCGCTGTTTAGAGGCTGTTTTTTGGGGACAGTCAAGTTTTAGTGAGAGAAAAATTTGTTATTTCGACTTAATTTTAGTAAAATAATAAGTATTATTGTATGTATTTTATTCATTTTTATACCCGTCTGAATACAAGAAAGCAACTGTGTTGTTTATCTATCAGATGGTGGGAGCATGTATGTCGAAAGAACTTTTAAAACCAAGTCAGTTCAGTAGAGCAGAATCTAGCTGGAATGATGAGCCTTTAATCCTTAATGCAGAACAGATGAAAGAATTATCTGATTTGTATGAAGGTTCGGCTCAACAATTTAGACAAGGTAAAATTATCCATGGAACAGTCTTAAAAGCTGGCCCTGATGGAGTCCTTGTTGATATTCAGTACAAATCGAATGGTCACATTCCTGCGTATGAATTTACCGAAGCTGAGCTTAAAAAGCTTATACCTGGAACAGATATCGAAGTTATTCTTGATGAACTCGAAAATGCTGCTGGTAATGTTATTCTTTCTTATGAAAAAGCAAAAGCACTCAAAGCATGGGATTTCCTTGTTAAACTCTATGAAGAAGGCAAGCCAGTCGAAGGTCTTGTTACTCATAAAGTTAAAGGTGGCCTTAGTGTTGATATCGGAATTCCTGCATTCTTGCCGGGATCACAAGTTGATATCCAACGCGTAACTGACTTTGATCAATTTGTAGGACAACCTATTACTGCTCATATTATTAAAATCAATCAAAAACGTGGCAATGTTATTATCTCTAGACGCAAATTTCTTCATGAAATTCGTTCTGAAGGTCGTAAGAAAGTTCTCGATCTTCTTGATGTTAATCAAATCATTCAAGGTGTTGTTAAGAATATCACCAACTACGGTGTATTTGTCGACATCGGTGGCGTAGACGGCTTGTTGCATATCACTGATATGACATGGGGCCGTATAGCTCACCCGAGTGAAATGGTTAAGCTTGGTGACGAGATTACCGTTAAGATTCTTTCTTTTGATAAAGAAAATGAAAAGATTTCTCTTGGACTCAAACAACTTCATGGTAATCCATGGGAAACTATGAGTGAAGTTATTTCTATTGGTAGCCGTGTTAAGGGTACGATTAGTAGCATCACAGATTACGGTCTTTTTGTAGAAATAGAAAAAGGCGTTGAAGGACTTGTTCATATTTCTGAAATTTCTTGGACTGACAGAATTTCTGATCTCCATAAGTTTTATAAAATGAGCGATGTTATTGATATGGTAGTAGTTTCTCTTGATAAAGAAAACCGCCGCATGTCTTTAAGTATCAAGCAGCTTGAAAAAAATCCATGGGACGTGGTAAGTGATACTTTTGAAGTTGGACAAAAGGTTAAAGGCAAAATTGGCAACATTACTGACTTTGGTATGTTTGTACAAATTGCTCCTGGCGTAGACGGATTAGTTCACATATCTGATCTTTCTTGGACTGAGCATATTGAACACCCTGCGGATCGCTTTAAAAAAGGTGATGAAGTTGAAGCAGTTATTATTGGTATCAATAAGCAAAACAAGAAAATTTCTTTAAGCATTAAACAACTTACAGAAAATCCATGGGAAAATCTTGAAACTAAATATCCTAAAAACTCTTTAGTTGAAGGTGAAGTTTCTAAGATTACTAACTTTGGTGCGTTTATTAAGTTATCAAGTGGTATTGAAGGACTTGTTCATATTTCTGAATTATCAGATCAAAATATAGAAAAAGTAGAAGATGTACTTACTGTAGGTCAAAAGCAATCATTTAGAGTTATTAACGTAAGTCAAGCTGATCATAAGCTTGGTCTGAGTTTAAAAGCTGAAGAAGAAGCTTCTGCTACTGCAGAGCCTCGTCAACGTGCTCGCAAAACTGAAACTGCTGGGACAAAAACTGAAGCAAGAGAACCTCGTGAAGCTCGTGAGCCTCGTGAACCTCGTGAAAGCAAGAGATCAAAAGAGCGCGCTCCTGAGCAAAGCTCAACAACCTCTGCTACGAAACAAAAGTCTCAGTTACAGCTTGAATTAGAAAAACATGCAGCTCGTGGCGAATCAGAAAAATAGGAGTAGATATGTTAGAAAGAACTTTTGCTGTTATAAAGCCTGGTGCTGTTGCTGATAAACATAGTGGCTCTATTATTAATCTTATAGAATTGAATAAGTTCTCTATTATTGGTATGGAAAAAATCACTATGACCCAGCAACAAGTAGAAACCTTTTATGCTGTTCATAAAGCCCGCTCATTTTTTGGTGAAATGGTGAGCTCTATGACTTCTGGTCCAGTGATTATTTTGGCTCTTGAAAAAGAACATGCTATTAACGAATGGCGTGATCTTATGGGAGCTACTAATCCAGCGCAAGCTGCTGTTGGAACGTTGCGAAGAATGTTTGGAACAAGTATTGGAAGCAATGCTACCCATGGTTCTGATGCTCCAGAAACAGCTCAAGAAGAACTCGCGTTTTTCTTCCCTAAGCTTTAATTTTTAGTTTCTAAACTAAAAAATGCTCTAAGAGAGCCGGTGATATTCGTATCGCCGGCTCTCTTTTTTTATTGTTTTTTATAAAAGTATATACTTTCTAGTTTTAAAAAAATATACTAGATTCTGTTGAGTTTTAACTTTTTATGCCGTATAAAATAAATAGAGTAGTATGTTTTTTCTATATTTTCTGCTTTCACTTTTTTGCTTTTGTTCTCTTAGTACAAAAGAAGTAATTCTTTTTAATTTAGTCCATGGAACCTGGGCCCAAAAATCTACATGGCATAAAGAACAAGGCGGCTTTTTTGAAATGCTCAAAAATTGGGCAACTAAAAAGTATACTACCCCACAAGTTGTTTCTATTAATTCTTTTGAATGGTCAGGTAAGTTAACCCATGAATCGCGTTTAAAAGCTGCAAAACAACTCGTCTATAGCATTAAAGAACTTCCTGTAGATACGACTATTCATATCATAGCCCATAGTCACGGCGCTAACGTTGTGTTTTTAGCATCGAATATATTAGCGCAAGAAAAAAGTAAGCATCATATAGAAATCTGTTTTTTATTAGGGGCACCTATTAACGTAAAAAAATATAAGCCTTGCATGGATAAAATTTCTTATGTCTATAATATGTTTTCATTTAAAGATTATGTGCAAACAGTATTTGGTACCTATGAAAGAGTATTGCCAGAACATGAAAGAATTATGAATGTAGAAATCACGATTAATGGAACTCAACCAGGACACAGTGAACTTATATCTGAAGTATTAGCAAAATGGCTGCCAACTTTTCATGAAATATGCCAACAAAAACAGGATAGTTTTAAGCTTTGTAATTCTAAGAAACCAGGAATTGTACACTTTTTTGAGCATAAAAAACCTCTTTATGCTTTAAATATACATCAAAAAAAATCGTTAGAATATGATAAACAAATCCAAAGAAACATGTTTGATACCTATTGTAAAAGTACCAATACTCATGATACCTATCCCCAGAAAGAAATTAACATTGAGCTTTTTGAATCTACGTTAGATCGAGTTTTTTCGTTTGAGCATCAACCGCAAGAGCTAAACAAAGATGCTTAATATCTTTAGATTCATAGTAACCTGAAAAACAGCTACGTATACTTTTATCTAGATCTTGAGCAATAGTACCAGAGGTACCATTTGCTAATCGAAAGCGATACAACTTTACGTAGCCTTCATAAGCTTCTCTATCTCTTTCGTTAGAACTTTTGCTATATCTAATTGCTTTTTCAAGATTCGATTCTTGTTCTGCTTTACTCATAGAAATAAGAGTAATAAAAGATAAAAACAGTAAAAAAACTGTTTTAGAGTACTGTTTCATAGTTTTCTCCCTAGGTGCTTCTTATATATCTAACTATCTATTTTTAGTATAATATTAATATTTCACAATAGTCAATAGTTTTTATGGCAAATAAAAAAAGATACGAGGAATCAGGTATAAGTTTGATTCCTCGTATCTTATAGTTTATACGTCGATTGCTCTTCGTAAAAGCTTATTTACTTAGCTTCATGCTCTTCGCCTGAAACTTCGTACCCTTCTGGGCAAACCCAGGTATAGTGACATTTTCTGATAGCAGGAGCCTTAACAGTTACGCTTTTAACGCAACATGGTTGAGGATCACAGCTTGCAACTTCAGTTTTAGTTTCGCAACG
>CAXNJL010000012.1:0-9518 GCA_964202625.1 Candidatus Babeliales bacterium
TGGCTAAAGCAGAAGCTGGTGCTTTTAGTTTGCCTATAAAATAGTCGACCCCTTCTTGGCCTGAAGCAAAACCATAGCTATAATTACAAGATCCCTGACACTTCCAATTAAGACCCTGCGCAGTTCCTATGCGCGTTGTATAGGCTCCATGCTCAGCAAAATAAGCCTTTTGAGCCAAAGCTAACGACGCCAACTGAGCATACGCTTCTGTTCTTTTTGCCTTAGCTACATAATGCATCATATTAGGAACTGCTATCATTGCCAAAAAAGCAATAATTGTAATAACTACCATAAGTTCAATAATCGTAAATCCATTTTTTTTAAAAAAAAGCATTACTAATTCCTTTTATTTTTATAAGAGCACCTTTTTTATAATTCTAAACTATTTTTCCCCTATAAAACAAGAAGCTGGATAGTTTTAAAAATATATTTCAGCCTGAAAATATGGGTAGTGGTAAAAATATTTGCATTTGCTAGTTTGACATCTTATTTTTTTCATATAGACTAGAAAGTAGCATAGTTTAAATTACTATTACCAATATTGAATATCAGATTACTTATAATAAAGAGAGTAACTTATGGAAATTACCAGACAACCTGCTAGCAAGACAACGCTAGATCTATCTAAAACAAAAACATATACCGAGGTAGTTTCTTACCTTGATGCTCATTGGTCAGTCCAAAGAGAAACCAAAACACTTGATATAGTTAAAAAAATAGATGCTGCGCTCGGATACCCTTCTCAAAAAGTAGAGACTATACTTATAGCTGGATCTAACGGAAAAAGTTTAACTGCTCATTTTACTACTACTCTCTTAAGAGAAGAGGGATTAGTTGTAGGAAGTTTTTATTCTCCTCATATTTTGCACTATACAGAACGTATAGCTCTTAATGACGAAGCAATTCCTCAAACAATCTTTACTGATATAGCAAACGAACTTATTTCTGTTGTTGAACAACTAGGATTAGTAGCTCATAGTCATGAATTATTGACACTTATAGCTCTTACCTATTTTAGTAAAAACAATGTAGACGTTGCGCTCTTAGAAGTCTATGAAGGCGGTCTTTATGATGCTACTAATATATGTCATGCTAAAGTTGCTGCTATTACCCGCATTACTCCTAAAGATGTTATTACCACGCAAGAAGCTCTTATAGAAACACTTAAAGAATCTATGGGTATCGTAAAAGAAAATACCTGGATTGTTGCAGGAGATCAAATAAAAGCTCATTTGCAAATCATGCAAACTATGACAGAAGAGCAAAAAGGTTCTTGGGCTATGCCTATTCGCAAATTAGCGCAATTACCGTATCCTTTTGAACAATTACACGGACGCTGTGCTGCATTAGCAGAACGCTTAGCTCAACTTTTTGTTGAACAATGCGTATCAAATCATGCAACAATTGTATCTGACAGTCTTCTCACCAAGCCTAAAGGGCAACGTGGACGTCCGACTATAGAACAAAAACGTCACCTAGAACTTAATCCTAAAAAGACCATTATCCAATACTGGAAAGAAGCTCACTGCTCTTTACAGGCACGCTTCCAGTTACTAAGCCAAGAAAAACCAGCCGTTCTTCTTGATAACGCTTCTAACGTTGATGCTATTGATAATCTTTTATTAGGTATCAGACTTCTTCATTATAAAAAGCAACTCAAAGGCCTTACTATTATTGCCGCTGCAGGAAAAAATGCTTTACACAACGAAGAGTTTCTTAAAGCTATACGTTATTTCTTTAAAAAAACTGCTGGCCAAATCTTTATTTGTCCGCTAGAAAACAATTTACCTGGAAACCAAGAAGATACATCATGGGATGTTGAAGCTGTTACCAATGACATTAAGAGCATGAAAGTAAAAGCGCGTTCATTCAAAACTTTTGATGAAGCATTTGATTCTGCTAAAAAATCACTTGATGAACGTAACGGCCTCATTGTAGTTACCGGTTCACAATCTATCATTAATACCTATTGGAAATGCAAAGACGCCAATAAGTAATATGATTATCTGTTCAAGCGCCTATAATAATCCTTTTATTATAGGCGCTTTTTTAGGCTTTTTATATAGTTATTTGAGCATAGTTACTAGCAAGAACTCTTACCGTTCCCCCCTGTTTGCTTTTTATTTTTTACTCTTTTTTTGCATTCGCACTGCTCTTTTTTTCTTTTTATTAACCAATACCTTGCAGTATTCTTTTATAGAGCATATAATTTTAATAATAAGTTATATTGTTTTTTATTGGATAACTGGTATCTACATGCTTGCAAGGCCGCAATGAACAGTTTTTTTAACTTTCATACAACAGTCATTTACACCACCTGGGTAGTTCTATTTTTTTGTTGTATTTTTAGTCTTATAGCAAGAAAATTAAGTAAAAAACCAGATACGATATATGGGTCTCTTAGTCGAACCTATGTTCGTTTTTTTATGGATATGGTAGAACAAACTTTTGGCTACCAAGTAGCTCGTTATGCTGTTTTTATCGGCAGTCTTTTTACCTTTATTTTATTATGCAATTACATATCACTTATTCCCGGACTCACTGAACCAACAGAAAATATTAATACTACGCTTGCACTCAGTCTTATTTGTTTTTTTTATACACAATATCAAGCGATCTATGCACATGGTATTCTTGGTTACCTAAAAGAATATATAAGCCCCTTTTTCTTGCTCTTTCCGCTGCATGTATTGGGCAAACTATCCAGCATGGTTTCTATGGCATGTCGTCTTTTTGGTAATATATACGGCGGAGCTATGATAGTTTCTATGGGAAAATCAGCCTTATCAGGCTCTTTTTTATTACAACTTTTGGGCATAATAACTGGCTTCAATCTTATTATGGTTTTATTTTTTGGTCTTTTTGAGGGCTTTATACAAGCTTTTGTTTTCACCATACTTACGCTTACCTATCTTGCCATGGCAGTTCAACCAGAGGATACAGATTAAATGCTTTTATATATGTTTATACATTATTTCTCGATTGCTTTTTTAGTTGCAGCATCAAGCTTGGGGGCGGCGCTTGGGCAAGGAAAAATAGGTAAGGCTTCTATCGATGCGCTTAACAGGCAACCTGCTGCGCAATCAGGTATTTTTAATGCTTTTGCTGTGAGTATGGCTATTATTGAAACGAGTTCAATTTTAGGGCTTATTATGGGTTTTGTATTACTCAGAATTCAGCCAACCTCGCTTTATGAGTCACTGGGTAGCTTTGGAGCTGCTTGTGCTTTAGGTATACCTGCATGTTATGCGGGGATCAATGGTTCTTATCCTGCAGAAACGGCTCTTTATAGCATTGCCCGACAACCATTTTTTACAAAAAAAATTCTACAACTTATGATACTCATACAAGCGGTTATGCAAACGCCGCTTATTTTTGGATTTATTAGTGCATTTTTAATTAAGAGTACTATTTCTAGCAACTTACCGCTTGAACAAGCGCTTAGCTTATGTGCTTCTGGTCTCTGTATTGGGCTGGGCTCGTTGGGAGCAATTAAGGGAATTCGAATATTTTCTATTCAGGCGCTGCAAGCAAGTAGTATAAACAAACAAACGTTTCCCAAGATTTGGTCTTTTACTGTTTTAAGTATAAGTCTGATAGAAACATCTGCACTTTTTTCTTTTTTAGTTTCTATTGCCTTATTTAACAAACAACTTTCTACCAATCTTTCTCTTATGCAAGCATATATGCTGCTTGGCGCAGCATTTCTTATGGCTCTAGGAACTATAGGACCTGCTATACAATCAGGCAATACATCAGCTGCTGCGGTGAAAGTGTTACCTTTTAAGCCAGAATGCTACAACGATCTCTTTCGCACCAGTCTTTTTGGTCAAGTATTAATCGATAGCATAGCTATTTATGCCTTACTTATTGCATTGCTTCTTGTAGCATGGAGTTAATTTTTTTTACGTATCACTGTTCATACACGAAGGCTCTCTTATGATAAAAACCTATACACCTCTCTCGCACAATCTTCTAGAAACTATTGGCAATACGCCTCTTGTTAAAATTAATTTTGATGCGCCTGCAGCAGTTTATGCGAAACTTGAATATTTAAATCCAGGTGGCAGCATTAAAGACCGCTCTGCTCTTTACATGATAGAAGAAGCAGAACGTACCGGCCTTTTAAAACCAGGCGGAACTATTATTGAAGCATCTTCTGGAAATCAAGGTATAGCTGCTGCTATGATCGGTGCGATTAAAGGCTACAAAGTTATTATTACTGTTTCAGAAAAAGTAAGTAAAGAGAAAAAAGATACGCTTGCTGCTTACGGCGTTGAAGTAGTAATTTGCAAAGCAACTTCACTCTTAAAAGATCCTGAAGGGTACCATGCAACTGCTGTAGCAATCCATGAAAAAACTCCTAACTCTTTTATGCTTAACCAATACTTTAATAGCACCAATTGCCAAGCACATTATGGATCTCTTGGACCGGAAGTATGGAGCCAAGCAGGCCATGTACTTACACACTTTATGGCTGCAACCGGAACTGGTGGAACAATAAGCGGTACCGGGAAATATCTTAAAGAACAAAATCCGGATATTCATGTAATAGGTGTAGATGCTGCAACTTCTTTTAGAAGTACCCAGGGCAATCCTACCCCTTATAAATTAGAAGGCATAGGCGTTGATTTTGATGGACCGTTACTTGATCCATTGGTAATTGATGAATATGTTGGCGTAACAGATAAAGATGCTATTGCTATGCTGCAAAATCTTGCACGCAATCATGGTATTCTTGTTGGACCATCAAGTGGTGCTGTAGCTTTTGCAGCGCAAGAATATGCTAAAACCCTTACAGAAAAAGATACACTCGTTATAGTTTTTGGTGATTCGGGTAGAGCTTATTTAACAAAAAATTTCTACTAAATTTTAAGAAGCTCAAAATAGAGATGCTCGCGTGATTCAACACAATCACGCGGGCATCTATTAATCATATTTTTCTAAAAACTCTTTTTTCAGAAATCTTTCATTATGCTAAAAACAATAAAAATCTTTTTCTTTTTTTTTACTTTTCTATACATAGCGCCTTCTTTTGCCAAAACAGAGGGTGGTTGTATTAAATTAATTTATAGAGAATCTCTAAAAATGGCTAAAAAAGAGCCTTGGCTCTTGATGACTTATACGTCACTCATAGGAACTATCAGTTTTTTGGGTCTTGTCGCTCAAAAGCGTTATGATGAAGGGAAACCTGTCACTACAGCTAGAGAAACTCTTACAGCAATAGGAATGGTTCTTTCTACACATACTTTTTTGCATGATTTTATTAAAAATTTTTATGATAAATCTTCTTCTTATTCTTATTCTTATTATCCATTACATAAAAAAATATATGAATGTTGCGCAGGGGCTTATGAGGCTTCTTGTGGAGAATATCCCTCTTCTTCATCACCATTAGGATTTGATATTTTTATAGTAACCATAGGAGCTAATATACTTATTGAGTTAAACAATTTGTGCAGAAGTAAAAAAAATATAGCTACCAAATCTGCCGATAAAGAAAATATTTCTAATGCATCATAAAAATTCTTATTTCAAATAATAATCCCGATTTCTAAATATTTAAGAATTTCTGGATCATCATGAGAATTTATAAGCTCTCATGACTCCATTAATCAAAATAGTTATTTTTATTCAGCTTTATTTTTAGGACAATACTTTAAATAGAGTTCCCCTAATTCTTTCATTTTCCAATATGGAATATTAGTACCTGTTATAAATTCATCTAAATATTCATCTACTGATATAATATAAACAGTGCTACCTAAACAGTATTATCTGCTTTTCTGTAAAGTCCCTTTTTGCTATGGGGTACAAAATATTCTTTCAATCTTAAAAAATCAAAAACCATTAATTATCGTTTTTTAAAACCATGTCCATTATTTCATTAGATTGTTTTATCCATTCAGATAAAACTTCTTTTTTGATCTCAATCGTGAGACATGATTTATAATTTTTTATAAATTCTTCATAAGGAGTAAATATTTCATTTTCTTTTGGATCACTAAAATGCCATTTATAAGTAGGGGTGATCTGTAAAAAAATTGATCCTTTTTTCGTATAAAACCATGTTTTATACTGATTCCCATTAAACATTAAAAAATAATGAATTCTTCTATCAGGATTTTCTTTTGAACTTATGGATTCATTATATATCTTTTGATTATATAAATATCCAAGATCATCATTGATAGATTCAGATAATTCTAATTTTCCATCTTTTGCCGATGTAAAAAACCAACAGAGTGGTTCTATTTTGGGCCCAAGAAAATCTTTTTGAGAAAGAATATACTTTATTTTTTTATCATAAAAAATTATTTCGACAGGGTCAAATCTATGGAAAAAAATTTGATCTGAACAAGAAATTTTAATCTTTATATATTGTTGATTGTTAATTTTAAAAAAAATATTTTTATATTTATTCATATATCTTTCCTTTACTATTAACTAATTTAGCCTCTTTTAAAGCCGATTTCATCGGATCTTCTAAATCTTCCCATACGCGTACATGTCCATGATAGACTCCAGGACTAGTTCTATCAAGAATAACAAATTCTCCTTCGCAAACAGCAATCCTACGTTTGCCAATAAACATTTCCCCTCCATCGTTTTTTACGACGACTGAAATATCTAGAGCTTTTTGGCCATTTTTAGGACAAGGACTTTTTACACTGCCCTTAGAGTTTGGATGGTGATACTTAGCATCTTGAAAGACACCATTTATTTTACTCGGAATATAGGTTTGGGGCAATGTCTTTTTAGCTTTAGAAAGATCTAAGAATCCAGGTTTGACTGTCTCTCGTTCCGCTACAGCCACTGCCAATTTTTCTAAAAGAGGCACTGCTTTCTTAAGAACGGTTTTAGTTCCTATAATTACTGCTTTACAAGCAAAGGCCTCTAATATTGGTTGAACAACATATTCTGCTATATCTTTTTCAGAAATCTGTGAAATTGTTTCGCCAATAGCTGCAATAGTTGCTTCTTGCTCAGCCCTAATAATAGCAGTATGACCCGGCTTTATGGCTTCTATAAGCTTAAGAGCTTCAGCGTCATTAAGTATTTTGTGGCGATTTACTACCGTTAAAAAACTTTCTGTTAACGTGCCGAGAGCATGAACAGTAGTATCTGCTTTTCTGTAAAGTCCTTTTCCAATTCTTTGTAATCCTTTTTTAGGATCATGTACAAGATCGGATCCTATAGAAACCGTTTTTTCTCCTAGAGCTAGTGTGTTTTGCATAGTTCCAACCATACTATTAGCCATGATTCTCAGTGATTTCTCGAGAATATTTCGAGAAGCTGTCTGGTCGCCACACATAAGCTCATCACCATAAGTATATATATTTTGAATCAAACTATCTAACTGTTGCGCAGTAGTTTTATGAACTTCATAAGAAAGCTTGGGATCAGATAAGCCTTCTTTTGGTATAATTCTATGTTCAAAACAAAGCTCATTAGAAAGATTAATAGCAGCAGCTATTTTTTCTTGACCATCAAGCTGATTATATTGAGAAAAAGTTTCTTGTATATACGTCGCAAAATGAGGATATTTTTGAATTAAACCATCTTGAAAAGAATCCATAATCTCTTCTACGCTTCTATCTGCGGTTCTACTTGGCATAGCAGAAGCAAGGTTTTCTTCGGGACTGTTTTGTACATGCTCAAACAATTCTGAGCTTAGTAATACAAGATCATCTTTTTCTTCAAAAACAGCTTGTTCGTCATCAGATATTTCAGGAAGCTCTATTTTTACGGCAGCTTGAGATTGAGCAAAAAATGGCTCAAAAGTTGGTGCCTGGACCATACTGCGATCTTTTGTTTTTTGTTCTTCTATACTTTTTATGCGAAGTAATTCTTGAAATTCTATTGCTTCTTTTGTAGCCGCAATAAGCTTCTGCTTAAGTTCAGCAAGTGTAGATTCATTATCGCCATATTTAGCATTTGCTTCTTCTACTTTTTTATTAAGCGTAGACTTCCATGTTCCAAATGGGTTTAATTTTCTTGCAAGAGAAGCTTTATCTTCAGCGATATTTTTAAGTTTATTTGTTCTCTTTTCTTCGCTTTCTTCTAATTTAGGGATGCGTTTTTGAGCATCTGCTTTTGCTTCTTCGCACTCATTAATTTTTGCTTGTAACTGTGCAGGGGTGAGATCTATATGATCTAGTTGAAAAGGGGATAAATGAGCATATGCTTTCAGTTTATCTGCAGTAACTTGGTCTTGGGCTGGTAAATTATCTCTTATAATCTGCTTATTTATTTCAATTTTTCGCGGACACATTTCTTTATCGAGCTTGCTTTGCATTTCTATACGACGTTCAGCGAGATACTCTTTTTCTAGCGCAGCACGTTTTTGGCGCAACGTAGATTGCCATTCTCCTGACCAGAAATTAAGCGTATTACCCCAAGATTGTTGCTGTTTTGCTAGTTTTGCATCTTCGGCTCTATTGGACTTTTGTCTTTCTTGAGACTCGCTTATTACTTTGTCAGAAATTTCAAGTAGTTCTTCTAGACAAGCATTTTCTCTTGTTAATAAAATTTGGCCAGTAACTGGATTTTTATTTTGGAGATCACTGTTTTTTTGAGTGAATTCATGAATTTCTTGTTCTTTTTTTTCACGAGTTACTTTTATTCCCAACTCAAGAAGTTCTTTTTTTAGGCTATATTCAAGCTTGAGCTTTTCTAGGGTACATTGATCGGTTCTATTTTGTGCAAACTTTTCTATATCAGATTCTGTTACTGTATCTAAATCTTGACTTGATATAGAGCCATAAAAAAATTCAGGTATATTTGATGAATACCAATTGTTGGTTTTATCTTGTAATTCTTTTATATCTAATTCGAGCTTTTTAAGAGTTTCTTTGTAAATTTCTATGGCGAGATCTATATCTACAATAGCTGCTTGTTTTATTTGTTCTATTAATGCTCTTATTTCTTGCTTTATTTCTTCACGATAATTTTTAAGATTTTCTTTTAAAGATTTTTCTAATGCAAGAAAAATATAGATTTTCTGTTTTTTATTATCTCTTGTTATTTCGCTTAGACTTTTAAGATCATTTTTAGAGCAATGATAACGTCCAGCAGCCCATACATTTATGTCTTCATTATTTAAAGATGTTTTCCCTACTAATCTATTATGGGTTAAGGACGTTTGTCCCGACCCACTTCCTCGACCAGAGGGGCCATCAGAAGAACCTCCAGCAGGCATACTCATAACAGCTTCTTGTGCTTGGTGAACTTGTGCTTCGGCAGAAATTACCGCATTCTGAGCAGCATTATCTGCTTCGCGGATTCTTTCTCGTACTCTTATTGCTGTAAATGTTGTGCTGTATAACAGTGAAAGAATGCATAATGATAGTATTTTTTTCATGATTAATGTCTCTTCTTGATGTTTATTATGTTTAATCAATTTTGTGCGATATTCTTAATTCTTTCTATCTGAAGCAGCTATTAAGCAGCAACAGATAGAAAGAATAGTATTGTTTTAATTATGGTTTGAAGAATTCTCTCCAAGAACAAATAAT
>CAXNJL010000013.1:0-9500 GCA_964202625.1 Candidatus Babeliales bacterium
TTGTTGGATAATTTTTTCCTTTAGTTGTCATAGGGGCAACAATAACAGTTTTAATAGAATAATTCATCTCATTAGGAGAAACAACCAGACAAGGCCTTGTTTTATTAATTTCTGAGCCCTTAGTAGGATCTAGCTCAATTAAAAAAACATCAAACCTTTTAATATTTACCATTTCCAATCTTTCTCATCAGAAGATAAAGAAAAAATCTCTGGCTCCAACAACTTATCATCTCCAGCTTGAGCCATTAATTTAAAAGATTCTTCCCAGCCACTTCTAGCTTTTTTAGTAGCTGAAATAATAATTTTCTTATCTTCTACCTCAACAGTAACAGTTCCCTTAAGCCCACATTGCTCAATTATCGCTTTAGGAATTCTTATTCCCTGAGAATTACCTATCTGGATAATATCTATTTTCATGCTTTTCCCCCTTAGACTATAAAGTATATAATTACATTGTAATAACTTTTATCTATAAAAGTCAAGAGATCCCCAATTTGACTTTTTAAAACTTATATTGTATATTAGAAAATATATATAACAATAAATAACGCGAAAGAATACATCTATGAACATAAAATCAACTATAAACTTAGCGCTTTTAGCATTAAGTATACCTGCGTACGTTTTTTCTGCAGCTGCAGAAAAAACAAGGGATAAAAAAAATCCGGCTATCGCTTTATTAAGAGCTGTATCTTCTAGAAATGATGACTGGATAGAAACGATATTAGAAAATAATCACTTTCCCTGCTTAGAATACATAGAAAATAAACATGGAGAAAGGCTTACTTTTATAGCTTTAAAAGCAGAAGATGGGGATCCTTCCATGTTAATATGGCTTCTAGAAGCTGGCATTGATTTAAGCGTAAAGCATAATAAAACTGGATTAACATTAAAAGAAACAGCTCAATTAAATGTTTCTGAAGGGCCAGGAGATCTTATTCATATGCTTGAAGCTATAGAATTAGAAGAAAAATCTAGAGAATATTTTTATAATCATATAGAGGATTTTGAGAAGAACTTCAATCCAGACAGCCTAGAGGATGACCCTATCGACCTAGGAAGAAGACGTCGATTAATCACTTGCAAAAAAAAGAAAGACCTGAGTGCAGCAGCAGCCGCACATTCACAATAATAACTACACAAGAAACAAGCCAAAGAAAAATTTATGAAAAACATGCTACAATTAATCTAATGCATTAGTGATACTTTTAAGTTAAACGAACTTGGCACATGCGACAATATAGCTACTTTAAGCGCTTCTGGCAGAATGGGAAAATTAATAGAATTAAAACAAAAACGTGATGCGAGCGGCCCAGCTGCAAGCGCACGAGAATAATACGTATAAAAAAAGCAGTTTCGCCTTTAAACGTATTCTATGATATACTTACTCTAGATATATCATGGCTCAAGATAGTATTATGCTTGGGCCATGATACTTTATTATACATTTAATTCAGAAATTACTGGTGCTATGGCAAAAAATATACTGGTCTCTACCAATCTTCCTCCTCGCGTTTTAGCTGTTGGAGTATATTCTCCCAACAATCAAACTCATAATATAGATGCTTATTACCAAGAGTTTTTAAACCTTATAGCATCTAATGGCGTAACTCCTATTGCTACGCTCTTTGTTAAATTACGATCTATTGACCCTGGATATTTTATTACCTCAGGAAAATTAGAAGAAATTTTAAAAATTGCACAAGAAAATTCTATAGAACAAATAGTTTTCTCTGAAAGACTAAGCTCTCGTCAAGAAAAAAATTTAGCCGATATGCTTGACTGTCAAATATTTGACAGAACACAGCTTATCTTAGAAATTTTTGAAAAAGGGGCTCATTCAGCAGAAGGAAAAATCCAAGTACACTTGGCTATGCTTCAAAACAAAAAAGCTCGTCTTGCTGGCCGTGGCGTTGATATGTCTCAGCAATGGGGTATGATCGGTATGCGTGGACCTGGCGAAACTGAAAAAGAAAAAGAAACTCAACATATCGAGCTTCTTATGAATACCCTCAGAAGAGCCCTTAAAAGATTAAGCAAACAAAGAGAAACTCAGCGTAAGCAACGGCTCGCGAACCAAGTTCCGCATCTTTGCCTTATTGGTTATACAAATGCTGGGAAATCTACGGTACTTAACGAACTGACTCATGCGCAAGTATTAGCTGAAGACAAGCTTTTTGCTACACTCGATACCACAACACGAGAACTGTATGTGCAAAAAGAAAAAGTTGGTCTTTTATCTGACACTGTAGGATTTATCCAACAGTTACCAACAACTCTTATAGAAGCTTTTAAGTCAACGCTTGATGAACTTCAATACGCAGATTTACTTTTGCAAATAATCGATGTGTCTGATTCTAATTTTGAAGCACATATCAAAGTAGTTGGTACTATTCTTGCTGAACTTGAAGTGCATAAACCGATGCTTTTTGTGTTTAACAAAATAGACAAAGTGGTTAATATAGAGCGCCTTGAGCCTCTTCTTGCTAAATATCAACCGCATGTTATTATCTCTGCTTCATCACAAGAAGGCATAAAGCCACTCTCTGATTATATTTTTGAATGGAAACAACAGTTAAAAAATTAAATGCTGGCATTTTTTTTTAGGGTTTATTATGGTAAAGAATAAGTATGACAAACCCCATAATTCCTAAGGATCTTATGAAAAACATATCTTTTTTCTTGGCAAGCACTCTCTTATTAAGCAGCTCGCTTGCATGGAATATGCAATCCCAAAAACCATTAACAGCTAGAACAAAAAAACAGCTAGAAGAGCTTGTTCTAGCTCAAATAAAAAGAAATAATAAATTAGAACTCGAACAATCTATAGCAAAATTTGAGCTCTATAAGAATAAGCATGAAAATCCTGAAAATAAAAAGTTTCAGCAAGAACAAATAGAAAAGTTAGTTGCGACACTAACTGCACTCGGCGTCATCCCAGTACTAAAACTAAAAATAGAAGAAGAACAGGCGCCTCATGCAGCAGTAGTTCAACCTAGAGCAGAAGAACAAGTAGATTTTGCTGCTGTTATTATTGCGCCTTCTCAAAAAGAAGAACTCGTAGAAAATACTTCTGAAAAACCAGAAATACTAGAAATGGTAACATCAAAAAGATCTTCTTGGATGTGTACAATTTCCTAGAAATTTATAAAAACAAAAAATAGAAGGCGGGGACTTTAACACTCCCCGCCTTCTATTTTTAAGATACTTTATTCAAAAAATCTATATACCAAATATGAAGTCCTGCAGAAGAAACGCCGTTCTTAAACATATAATCAAATATATATAGTTTCTCATGGGCCTCTATAAGTTCAGCGGAAGAAAAATGTTTCCAATCTTTTTGTGTAAAAGAAAAGGGTAAGCGAGAAACATATGATTTTGCGGCTAACGGACCTTGTTTAAAAGCCGTATCTACAAAAATAAGAGCTTGCCATACTTGTTCTAGCCAAAAGGCTATCCAAAATTCTATAGGATAGACTAATTCTAAAGGCGCTAAAGCTGTGAAAAACTTTTCTTGTTGCAAAGCAAAAAAATACTGGCTCAATGCAAATAACGATTCTTCATGTTTTACTAAAAGCGGGATATAGGAAGCAAAAAAATCTTCTTTATTTTTGCCCACAACCATATCATAACGCATAAGAGAAAGCGCTTGCTCTAGATCAATCGTAGCTCTTTGCCTAAATAATTGTTCACTAAACTGTGATGGCTTATGTATTTCATATACCCATTGATATACTTTTGTATAATCTTTCAAAGAGAGAGTTTTTGGGATTTCTGTACATAACGCTGATCCATGAGTGGCTAAAAAAGGTACCGTGCTAAAAAAAATAACCGTATGCGGTCCTTTATATTTTTGTAAATAAGAACTTAATGTAGCCTGCACCTTAAGATCTAGTATGCCAGAAGGTTTTATAGTATAGCATCGTCGCTCACCCAAAAAACTTACTTCTAGGGTTGCTATAATCTGCTGAAAAGAATGCTCATTGGAAAAATACAAAGTAACTACAGGTATTTTTGTAAAAGCTTCTATCTTTTTAAAAAATTCTACAGAAAATAAAAGAGGGTGCTTTTCACTAAAAAATGCTACGAGTGCATATTTTTCTACCAGCTGCTCTGCAGTAAGATCTGTGAGTAAATCAAAAAAATCAGGAGAGTTTTTCATAAACAAGTACGATAGTCTATGCCCATAGCAGTGCGAACTTCTGCCATAGTCTTTTGTGCAACTTTTTGTACTTGCTCTGTACCAGAAAAAAGCATCTGTAAAACGTAATCTTTATCTTGTACATACTCTGCTCTGCGCTGTCCAATAGGAGCAAGAAAAGCTTCTAAAACTTCTGCTAATCGTTTTTTTAGAACCATATCACCAAGCCCACCTTTTTGATAGTGCAATTTTAATTCTTGCACAGTATTTTGGTCCGGATCAAAAGCATCTAAATAAGAAAAAACAGGATTGCCTTCAACTTGACCTGGATCAGAAACTTTTAGATGATTAGAGTCGGTATACATGCTTTTTACTTTTTGCCACACACTATCAGAGTTATCTGATAAATAAATCGCATTACCTAACGATTTTCCCATTTTAGCTTTTCCGTCAGTGCCGGGAAGTCGTGCAATTTTTGGAACAAGCGCTTTAGCTTCAACTAAGATATTTCCTGGATAAAGGGCATTAAAAGAGCGTACGATTTCATTTGTTTGCTCTATCATAGGCAACTGATCTTCTCCAACGGGTACAAGATTCGCTTTTAAGATAGTTATATCTGCAGCCTGACTTACCGGATACATAAAGAAACCAGCAGGAATAGACTCGCCAAAACCTTTTTGATCTATTTCTGTCTTGACTGTTGGATTGCGACGTAATCGATTAACGGTAACTAAATTAAGATAAAAAATAGTTAATTCTGCGATCTCAGGAATCATAGATTGAATAAAAATAGTAGTTTTAAGAGGATCTATGCCAACAGAAAGATAATCAAGCGCAACTTGATATATCGCTTCACGAATTTTAGCCGGATTATGAGCATTATCGGTTAATGCTTGAATATCAGCGATCATAACATACTGCTTGTATTCATCCTGTAATGCAACTCTATTTGCTAAAGAGCCTACATAATGACCAAGATGTAACGGCCCAGTAGGCCGATCTCCCGTTAAAATAATTTTTCTAGAATCAATCATACAATACTCTCTTTTTTTTATTAAAAAGGTCTACGCTCAGCAATTGCTTTATATACGGTAATTCTATCCATGCTTTCTAATACCGAACCAACAGGAACACCACGAGCCAAACAAGAAACCACTAAAGCTGATCCGCCCCGTGCTCTTTGCAGCTTACGAGCAATAAATGCTGCCGTAGCTTCACCTTCTGGTGTCTGATTTAAAGCGAGTATAACTTCAGTATATTTTTGATTTTCAATACGCTCTAAAAGAGAATCTATCGTAAGATCTTCCGGACTTAATCCATCAAGCGGCGATATTGCGCCGCCGAGAATATGGTATAATCCTTGATACCCGCCCGTTTTATCAAGCGCAAGAAAATCTTGCCATGTTTCTACAACACATATTTTTGTGATATCTCTTCTTGAGTCACTACATATACCGCAAGCGCTATTTTTTTCTTGCCATGCCCAACACAATCCACACTGCACAAGCTGCTGCTTGGCCTTTATTAAAGCAGCAATAAATTGATCGGTTCTTTCTGTATCTAGCTGCAAAAAATACTCTGTAACTTTATATAAGTTTTTAGAAGCTAAATAAGGAACTTGCTGCAATTGTCTTATGAGCTGCTTAAGATGTGGTAGTGTATCAATCATTTACTTAGCAGCTTTTTGTAAAGATGTTTGCAAAAGACCAAGCCACGTTGAAACACAAATATATAAAGTAAGCCCTGCTGCAAAACTTGAAGTTACTGCGGCGACAATAATTGCCAAAAGTATAGCTTGAACTCTTTGACGAGGATCGCCAGCTGAAGCAGTTCTTATTACCATCCCAACAGCTGCTAAAAGCGGTAATACATAATAAGGATCTTTTGCAGATAAATCTGTAATCCATCCAAAAAATGGCGCTTGATACAGCTCAAAAGATGAAGATAATGCCCTATTGAGACCTATAAACATAGGAATCTGCATAAGCAGTGGTAAGCAGCCAGCCATTTCAGGAATGCCATATTTTTTAATTGCTTCAGCTTTTTCTCTTGCAAGAGCTTCTGGGTCATTTTTATAGCGCTGCTCTATATACTGCATTTTTTGACGTAATTCGTTAGATTTACGTAAAGATTTTGAACTCTTTAACGTAAAGGGTAATAACACTAGCGTAGTTAAAAAAGTAAGTAAAATAATAACAAGGCCATAATTAGGAACATAGCTATATATAAAATTCAGTAAATAAATAAACCCTTTTGATAGAAAGCCAAACCATCCATAATCTAACGTAGCTTCTAAGCGACTATCAACTAAAGCCATTTCAGATGCAATTTTTGGACCACAATAAAAATCAAAGGTCCAAGTAGTTGGCACTGAAACAGTTGGTCCTTCTAAGATAGCTGCTAAGTGGCCATTTGGCTCAAGAGTAAAATAACCGCGAACAGCAAATTGATCTCTATCTGCAACAAGCGCGTGTATAAAATAACGATTTTCTATACCAAAAAGGTGTGGCTTAATCCAGCTACGATCTAAAACAGCTTGAGGCTTTCTTTTTTCTAATTTTTTATGTGGTGTATTTACTAATGCCATAGTCACATTATTTTCACCCATAGCTGCCAAATAAGGCTGAGGGATAAAAAGGCGTGGCTGAACTGATTTTTGTTCTTTTGGCTCTATGGTAAGTTCAAGTTGCAGCTTAAAGCTATCATCAAAAACCGTAAACTTTTTATAGATAGTCGCATCTTTACCAGTAGCTTTATAGCTAACTATCGTTCTATCTGCTTCTTTATTGTTACTTACCAGTTCATAGATAACAGGTGTTTTATCTTGTAGAGCTACTAAAAAAGAAGGGGATTCTTTTATGTCTTGTACTAATGGAGAAAGTGTAACCAAATAATCTTCTACGCCATTACGCATGTGCTTAAAACGTAACGTATCAATTGATGCTCCAATAGTAGAAAATAGAACTTCTGACTTATTTGTTAAAATTGCTGTTTGCGTACTGGGCCCAGTAAAATTTTCTTCATAAACAACTTCTCTTTGTAATGGCAGTTGTGCTTCTTTTATCGCAGCGACTACGAACTCTTGCCCTGAGCGCAGATCGCCCTGAGCGCTATCGCTTGGCTGTAAAAAATATTGTACAGTAAAAAACGTAGCGAGCGTTAATGAAAAGGGTATAATAAATTCTTTTAAATTCATAAAAAGTTTTCCTTAATGAGGGGTATGTATAATCTTTTTAAGAGTAACAAATTATAGATTTTTTGACGAGTAGGTTATACTTTAAAAGAATAAAAAAGAATATTTTGCTTATAATTTATAGAAAAGATTAACATGTATCACAAAAAAACACATATTCATTTTATTGGCATTGGCGGTATAGGCATGAGCGGGATAGCGCATATCCTAAAATCACAAGGGTATGCTATTTCTGGCTGCGATGTGGATCTTAAGCAAAAAAGCGTACATGATCTTGTGGCTCTTGGCTGTGAAATATACGAAGGTAATAATTCTGCTTCTTGTGCAAATAAAGCTATAGATATTGTTGTTTATTCATCTGCTATTAACGATAAAAATCCAGAAATTATAGCTGCTCAAAAACGGGGAATTCCTACTATTCCTCGGGCTTTAATGCTTGCAGAACTTATGCGCAGAAAATACAGTATTGCTATTGCTGGTTCTCATGGAAAAACAACTACAACATCTCTTATTTCTCATATACTTATAGAAGCTGAGCAAGATCCAACCGTTATTATTGGTGGGCACCTTAAAAGTATTTCTAGCAATGCACGACATGGCAAGGGGGCGTATCTTGTTGCAGAAAGCGATGAAAGTGATCGATCTTTTTTGCATTTATATCCAACTCTTGCGGTAGTTACCAATATAGATTTAGAGCATCTTGATATTTATAAAGACATAGACGATATAAAGCAAACGTTTAAAAGTTTTTTGAGCAATATTCCTTTTTATGGCAAAGCAATTATTTGTACCGACGATAAAAATATACAATCGCTCTTGCCTATTACTCACGTAAAAACAGTAAGCTATGGAATAGAATTGCCCGCAGAATGGACGGCAAAAAATATTCAACTGGAAGGCGATCACTCTCTTTTTGATCTGTATCATGAAATAAAACAAATATGCCGCATAACTATAACTATGCCCGGCACGCACAACGTTCTTAATGCTTTAGCCAGTATTGCCATAACTCATGAACTTGGGATACCTATACAGGATATCTCAACAGCGCTTGCAACATTTAAAGGGGTAGAGCGAAGATTTACTTACAAAGGCTTGTATAAACATGCAGAGTTTTTTGATGATTATGGACATCATCCAACAGAAATTGATAAGACGCTTTTAGTGGCAAGAAAAAGATCTCAGGGGAAACTTATAGTTATTTTTGAACCGCATAGATACAGCAGAACAGAAAAACTCTGGCCAGACTTTCTTGCTGTGTTTAAGCAGGGGGATATGGATCATCTTATTATTACTGATATTTATAGTGCAGGAGAACAACCGCTAGAAGATATTAATTCAAAAAAGCTCGTAGAAGATCTCCAAGCGCTACACCCAAAATTTTCAGTTACGTACGCACCACAAACAGCTGATTTTTCTTCTATTCAGGCTTTACTTGAGCCGTTACTCGAAGATAATGCTCTTGTACTTACTCTGGGCGCAGGTAAAATTACCCATTTTTATAACAGCTTAATAAAATAAGCAATAAAAAATGAGAGTTCTTTTTAGATCAATCTATCAAGAACTCTCATGAAATATTTTGATTTTTTATAGAAAAACTAATTAATCTTGATTCTTTTCAGCACGATACAATATCTGTAAAGCCTCAAATATCTGCTGCGATATATATCTATCCATAACTTCTTTAGGGTTACGAGAACATTGAGCACTATAAACATATTTTTCAGATTTCTCTACTAAGTTATTTACTAAATCAATAGCATCCATCCGTCCGCCTTCACAGCAAAGTCTATTTTTATGTGTCATCCATAATGTACCTGGCTTATCAAGAGAAAGAACATAAACTTCTTTAGGCCCCTTAAAAAGAGAAAATGTATTATTCATATTTTTATATGCTATTAATCCAGAACAATGCTTATTTTTCTTGAGACTTTGAGCATAGCGCGAAAGCGTTTCTTTATCTGCTTGCCGAATATTATCTAAGGTAGTTCTATCTGGCGACTCGATATCAAAAGGCCCAAAATGCTCTATAATACAATCTAAACGATGATCTGTTGATTGAAAAGAAGCATAAAGAGCTGGGATATTGCATAACATAAGAGATAAAAACAATATATTTTTAATAAACATGATATTTCCTTTATATAGTAAGATATCTTTAATACT
>CAXNJL010000014.1:0-8931 GCA_964202625.1 Candidatus Babeliales bacterium
GGAGCTTCTGTTTTAACTAACTTTATTTTTCCTTCTTCGTCGCGCTCAAAATTAGTAGTAAAACTACACTTTGGATAAGCATCACAGCCTAAAAATGCACCCATTTTACCCATTCTTATAGCAAGTTTGCCAACGGAACATTCAGGACACGCAATATCGGTTAATTCTATTGCTTTTTTTTCTTGCGTTCCACGAAACGCTGTTAAATCTTTTTTAAAAGTTTCATAAAATTCCTTAAGAAGCTTGTCGCGATCCAGATCACCTTGTGCAATTTTATCTAAATTATCTTCCATGATTGCTGTAAATTCTACAGACATAATATGTGAAAGATTATGCGTAAGCATTTTAGTAACAGCCATACCCAATTCAGTAGGAACAAAACGTTTTTTAGGATCCAGCGATGTGTAAGCACGAGCAAGAATTGTTTTTAAAATAGTAGCATAGGTACTTGGTCTACCGATCCCTTCTTTTTTGAGTTCTCCTACCAGAGAACCTTCACTAAAACGTGTTGGCGGTTGGGTAAAATGCTGTTTAGGAGTTGATTGAATCAAGTTTAATGCTAAAGATTCTACCAGCTCTTTTGGTAAAACAACTTTATCGTCAGTTTTTTCAGCATCGTCATCTTCTGTGTATGCTTTGAGATAACCATCAAAAATAAGGGTAGAACCTGTTACTTTAAAACCATATATTCCGCCATCTATAGAAACTTGTCTTTGCGCATATTGTGCAGGTTTCATTTGAGAACCAACAAATCGTTTCCAAATCAGTTCATATAATTTTGCTGCATCACGAGGAACATAACGAGCTACGGTGTCTGGGTGAACAATAACATCAATCGGACGAATTGCTTCGTGCGCGTCTTGAGCTTTTCCTTTTGCGTAGATAGTTGATTTAGCAGGAACATATTCTTTTCCAAAGGTTTCTTCTATATAACTACGTACTTGTTTAACTGCAGAATCAGCAATACGCAAAGAGTCAGTACGCATGTAGGTAATTAAAGCTACCGGGCTTGATGGATCATCTAACGCTATACCTTCATATAAACTTTGGGCAATTTGCATAGTTTTAGAAACAGAAAATCCAAGCTGATTATAGGCGCTTTGTTGTAAGCTACTAGTCATAAAAGGAGCCTGAGCGTTTTTAATGCGCTGAGTATCTTTTATAGAAGTAACACTGAAATCTGTTTTTTTAAGCTCTGCAATTATTTCTTGTGCTTGTTCAGCATTTTTTATTTCGGATTTTTTCTTTTTTATATGAGTGAGCGGCGCATGAAGAATAATCTTGTTATTCTTGAATTCTGCTTCGATACTCCAATATTCTTCTGACTTAAATGCACGTATAGCATCTTCTCTATCACAAATAAATTTAAGGGCTACCGATTGCACTCTGCCAGCAGAAAGCCCTTTGGTAATTTTTTGCCATAATATAGGCGATACTTCATATCCTACCCATCTATCAAGAACACGTCGCGCTTGTTGTGCGGCAACTTTATTAAGATCTATAACTCCAGGATGAGAAATAGCATCTTCTATAGCAGATTTCGTGATTTCATTAAAAGAAATACGATACAAATGACTTTTGTTTTTTAATACTTTTTCTATTTCTTGCCCAATATGCCAAGCAATAATTTCACCTTCTCTATCAGGATCGGGTGCAAGATAGACTTCATCGCAGCGGCTTGCTTCTTTGCAAATATCAGCAATAATCTTTTCTTTTCCTACAAGAGGGACATAATCAAGAACTATATGATCATTAATAGTCACACCAATTGTTTTTGTCGGCAAATCTTTCACATGGCCTACAGTTGCCATGATTTTAAAATCTTTACCTAAAAACTTACTGATCGTTTTTATTTTTGCCGGCGACTCTACAATTAATAGTTTTTTCATAATAGTTCTATGTTTGATGTATGTTTAAAGGTTAATTTGTCTCTTTTTATTAAGAGTACGTGAAAAATTTGCAAAAAGTCAAATACTTCCAACAAAACCTGGTTTTTTATAGCAGTTATTGGTATTTTTTGAAAAATAGGCACTACGCATAAGAATAGAGGTATTGCTTTAGTATAAACAAAATTTTGCTTCAAGCAATATGCTATGTGTGATTGTTTTTTCTAGCGCTTGTATAAATAGTACTTTTTTTGTACTCTATACGCTACTTATAGATCTATTTTTTCTAGTATAAACTGATAACCCTTTATACGTACTATTTATGCATATACCTTTAAAAAACATGAGACAGGTTCAGCTCTTTTTAGCTCGTTATATAAGAACAGCGTGCGCTGGATTGCTTATGTTATTTTTGGGCACACCACTTTTGTTGCCACTGTTAGTATGCATGCTTGTTCCGGTGAAATATCGATATAATAGAATCTTATATTTCTTATTATATTGTTTTTACAGAGTCTGTAGTTATGCGCTTTTATTACCGATTACTATAAAAGGCAAAAGAAATTTAGTATCGAATCAGCCAGTTATTATAGCTGCGAACCATCAATCTGCGTTAGATATTCCGTTGCTTGGATTATTGGTTGGCAGGCACCCGCATCTCTGGTTAGTTCTTGATCATTACGCACAAAAGCCGTTACTTGGTTTAATAATTAGAAAATTTTTTATTTCTGTTGATCAAACAAAAACAGTAGCCGCAGCGCGGTCGTTTCGGTCTCTTTTGCAGTTAGCATCTACCACCAAGGGGCATATACTTATTTTTCCTGAAGGGGGAAGATATGTTGATGACAAGATACATCCATTCTTTTTAGGGTTTGCCTTACTTGCCCAAAAAACTGGTAGGCCGGTAGTTCCTGTTTTTATGCCGCATAACGGTAATGCTTTATATCCTCAAAAAATGCTTCTTGCTTACGCGCCTCTTAAAATTATTATTGGTAAGCCTTTTATCTATGAAGTAGATGATACAAAAGAAAGTTTTACCGAGCGAGTGCATGCGTGGTTTGTAGAAGAAAACAATAAGGAATAACTATGCATTTTGTCTATCCGGTCATATTATTTCTCGGCGCTGTATTACTCGGTCTTATACTTTTATACAAACAATTTTTACAAAAAATACCGGTATATCGCTATAGTCTTACGCATAAACTTAAAGAACAGGTCCGAAAGAGAATTTTTATTTCTCGATCTTTATTTACCATACTTCGTTGTTGTTTTTTTATATCTTTGCTTGTTGCGCTAGCTCGCCCACGTAGGTATGATACAAGAACTGAAATTACGGTTCAGGGAATCGATATTATGTTAGCTCTTGATGTTTCTGGGAGCATGATGCTGTTTGATGATATGAATGATCGTAGATCTCGTATAGATATTGCGCGTGAAGAAGCTAGTTCTTTTATTAAAAAACGGCCCTATGACCCGATAGGATTAGTATTATTTGGCAGAGAAGTACTCACCAGAGCCCCATTAACTCTTGATAAAAATATGCTTACCTCGATACTTGCCACTACGCAAGTAGGGACTATAAATAGTGAGGGCACACTTCTTTTTAGAGGTTTAGCGGCAGCTGTACATAGGTTGCGTGACTCGGTAGCTAAAAGTAAAATAATTATTTTATTAACTGATGGTACTTCTACCGAAGGTGACGTAAATCCACAGATTGTAGTAGATCTTGCCCAAAAATTAGGTATAAAAATATATACTATAGCTATTGGTTCAGATGAAGGAGGTATGTTTGACCATCCATTTTATGGTACAATTCCAGCGCCGGCTTCAGAAATAAATAAGCCGTTACTCAAATTTATAGCTGATAGTACAGGTGGGAGATTTTTTCAAAGTCAAAAACCAGAAGATTTAGCAGCTATTTATGATACTATTGACGCATTAGAAAAAACTGAATTAACCAGTCCGTTATTTGAAAATTATTTTGAATATTTTTATTATTTTTTGTTACTTTCTTTGGTTTTGCTTTGTATTGAGTATGTATTAAGATTTTATAGGTTGGTACTGACATGATTTTTCTACCCACTTCTTTTGCTCTTGCGCTTTCTTATACGCATATAGCTTATCTCGTAACTATATTTTTTTTGCTCTTAATTTTTTACTGCATACAGTATAAGAGAGAAAAAAAAGTACGTACGCAGCTTGCACATACAGCGTTTTATGCGTTACTTTTTCCTGGTTTTTCCCCAAAAAAACGTATGATAAAATTCATATGTGGTAGTATTGGTATAGTAAGTTTATTGTGTGCGCTTTTACGTCCTTCATGGGGGATCCAAGAGCATAAGGTGCAAGAAAAAACACGTGATCTTTTAATAGCTCTTGATGTATCTCGCAGTATGTTAGCATCAGACATAGCCCCTTCTCGTTTGCAAGCAGCACACTCAAAAATTAAGGAGCTGGTACATTCACTTGTAGTTGATCGAGTCGGCTTAATTTTATTTGCAGGATCTGCTGTTTTGCAGTGTCCTTTAACTGCTGATAAGCGATCGTTTTTTGCGTTTTTAGATACGGTAGATACAAGATCTATTGCTGCAGGATCGACTTCGTTAGATACACCACTTAAAGAAGCTCTTAAGGTGTATGCCACCATGCCTCATAAACAACATAAATTACTTGCTGTTTTTACTGATGGCGAAGATTTTTCTGGTAGTTTAACTCATATGAAAGATGAAGTGCAAAAAGCAGGACTTACTGTTTTTACTGTTGGTGTTGGCACAGAATCAGGAGCTCCTATACCAGAAATAGATATGCAGGGGAATCGTATTGGGTATGAGATGGATGCACAAAAAAAAATTATTATGTCGTGTCTTAATACAGGAATATTACAATTGATAGCAGTAGATTCTGGCGGTTCATATATTCCTTATACTCATGATTCTCAAGATATTAAAACTATTATAGCCAACATTGAGCGCTATGAAAAAGAAGATGTAGATGAAAAAAACAATAAACAAAAAATAGAGCGATACGCTTATTTTGCAGCGGTAGCTTTTGCGGCATTTTTATTAGAATGGATAGTATGACACAGTATATACTTGGTATAGCGTTTTTTACATTTTGTAGTTCTTTGAGCTGGTTTGAGGTACAAAAAGCAGAAAAAAATTATAAGGCTGGTAATTTTGCCCAAGCTAAAAATCTGTATGCTACTACGGCTGAATCTCAAAAAAGTGCAGAAAACTGGTATAATGCAGGCACCAGCGCTTATCAAGAAAAGCAGTATGATCAAGCTCTTACTGCTTTTGATAATGCTTTAGGTTTAGCGCAGGATAATAGATTATTACAAGAAAAAATATATTATAACAAAGCTAACAGTTTTTTTAAGCTTGAGAACTATCAAGAAGCTATCGACACGTATAAACAGGTTTTAGAAAGAAATAAAAACAATAAAGAAGCTGCTCATAATATGAAACTAGCTGAAGATATGCTTAAGAAGAAGCAAGAACAGGATAAAAAAGAAGAAGAAAATAAAGATCAGCAAGATCAAAATAAAGATCAAGATAAAGATAAACAAGATCAAAAAAACAAAGAAAACAAACAAGATAAAAATAAAAAAGAGCAAGAAGAAAAGCAGCAAGATAAGCAAGAAAAACAAGAAGAAAAAAACAAAGAAGATACAGCAGAGCAAGAGCAGAAAAAAGCTTCTGCGGGGCTTGATAAGCAAGAAGAACAGCTCTTAAAAGAAGTTGCTGATAGCGACAAAGAAACAGCTAAAAATATGTTAAAACAAAATCTTAATCAAACGATGTCAAAAAGTCATGATTACAAAAATTGGTAATATTTTTTTTATACGTATATTGTGCATACTATTTTTTAGTTCTTTTGCTTACGGCATAGATTCTTTAGTGTTATCGATTAAAAATGCCCAAGGCCAACCAGCGCGCATAATACCTGCAGGTGAATCTTTTTACGTAGTCTTAACTATTAAAGGTGATTACAAGGGCAAAATTCCTGCAATTCCAGGTTTTGAAAGAATCAGACAACTGGGCACCCAAACAAGTAGTAGCTATTATTCGCAAGGACAAAAAAGTTCACAAGAATTAGTGTATACGTATCAGGTGCAAAGTTATAACCTTGCTGCTTACACGTTTGGTCCGCTTGTATTAGAGTATGCTGGACAATCGTATACTGCTCCAGCAGTAGAAGTTGAGATTGTAAAAGAGCAGCAGATTCCCATATCGCAACAGCTTAAGCAAGATACGTTATTAAAAATAGTCACAAACAAAAAATCTATGGTTCTTGGAGAAGATTTTTTTGTTACCTTAAAGTTTTATACGCGTGTTTCTGGTATACAAATACAAACTATAAGCCCTTTAGAAGTAGCTGATGCCCAAGTTTCTGCATGGAAAGAAGTAAGTCAAAAAGAAGAAGAATATAATGGAGAAACATATCTTGCTATGACTCTTTCTTGCCGCGTGCAGCCGCAAAAAATAGGGGCGTTTACGCTTCCTGCTGTGAGAGTTACCTATACAAAACCGGTGCAAAATAATCAAGCACATAATTTCTTTGCTGTTTTTTTAGGCGCTACCGTTAAAACAGAACATCTTACTACTGATCCTCTGGGTTTTACGGTTCTTGCATTACCAAAAACAGATAAGTTTGTGCAGGCTGTAGGATCTTTTAATGATTTTATTATTACGATAGATAAACATACAGCACGTCAAGGCGAAGCTTTTATTGTGACAGCAAAAGTAGCAGGAAAAAGCGCACAAGAAGATCTGTCTGCTCCAGTATTAGTAGTGCCAGAAAGTTTTAAATCCTATCCATCGCGTGCTCAAACGGTAGATGCTCAAGAAGAAAAAAATCGTGCAAGAATATTTGAATATATTCTTCAGGGAACAGAGGCTGGAGTTTTTGATTTTCCTGAACAACAGTTTACTTTTTTTGATCCAGAATCTAAAAAATATAAAACATTGCAATCATCTGGTTTTAAGCTTACCGTAACAGGAACAACACACGAAATAAAACATATAAAACAAGAATCGCAAGAACTACCAGAAGAGCGATTAAACCAGACTTCTTTTATTAAAAAAACTCAGATATTGTTTTTAACACTATCTAATTATTATGTTTTTTTCTTATGTTTTTTACTGTTTATTTTTTTCTTACTGCTTATGAGATTTGCGTATAAGCCTATGCTTGCGTATTATTGTGCATTAAAAATAAAAAAAGAACGCACTGCAGCTTTTGCCTCTGCTCATAAAAAAATAATGGTAGAAGAAAAGAAAATGCAACCAGATATTTTGTCGATTTTTATTACTCTTTTTTCTAAAAAATTATCTGTAGCAGAAAGTTCTCTTACCTATGATAAACTCTCTGCAGCACTTTCAGAATCAAATCTTACAGAAGCTGAATTGCATGCATGGCAAGAATTTTTAGATGCTCTTTTTGGACTAAAATTTGGCACACAACAAGAAAACAGAGCTGTTTATATTAGTTCGCTTTTTCAGCAAGCAAAAAAGTGGCTTGTTCGTTTAGAAAATAAATAGTTTTTTTATTCCAGAGCGCCCTGCTTTATGAGTATCTCTTGGATATCTTTAAAGCCTGCTTGTTGCGCGATTTTTAAAGCTGTATAGTTTTGTTTGTTTATAGCATTAATATCTGCGCCATGAGCAAGAAGTAATTCTACTATATCTTTTTGATTGGTAGCTACAGCATACATAAGTGGAGCAATACCATTTTTACAAGCTTTATTAACATCAGTGCCATGAGCAAGAAGTAATGCAAGGGTAGTTTTATGCTTATTAAGAATTGCATATAAAAGAGCAGTGATCCCATTTTTATCTACTTTTTCTTTATCAGCACCATAACCAACAAGTATCTCAGCCAAATCAGTATATCCATTTATTGATGTTACTATAAGCGCTGTTGAACCATTGCTGTTCGTTGTATTTACATCTATATCATGAGCAAAAAGCATGGTTATTATTTCAGGATAATTATGCTTTGCAGCACTTATAAGCGCATACTGAGCATTTTTTTCAGATCTTTTTTTGTCTGTATCTTTAAAAATAAGAAATTCAACAAGATCAGTATGGCCGCAGTCAACAGCACATTCACATGCTGTATTATTAAACGCATCAATTTTATTACGATCAGCGCCATGAGCAAGAAGTAATTTTACAGCATCAATATGATTTTCTATACTAGCAAACATAAGCGCAGTCAAGCCAATTTCTGTAGCTTTATTGCTATCGGCACCGTGAGCAAGAAGTAATGTTAAAAGAGCGCAATTGCCATTTTTAGCTGCACACATAAGAGCTGTTCTGCCAGATAAATCATATTCGTTTAACTTTACTTTTTTAGTAAGTAGATATTCTACTAATGGTATATTGCCAATTCCAGCCGCCATAACAAAAAGATTAATAACAGGGCCATAGGGTGTGTTAATTTTGATGTTGCCTTTATCTAGTAAATAATCTAATATCAAAAAATTTTTGTTTAGTAGGGTATATATGAGTGCCGTATAACCATCCTGATTTTTACTATTAATATCAGCTCCTTGTTCTACCAGAGCTTTTACTTCTTCAAAATTATTTTCTCGTACCGCTCTCATAAGAGCAGTACTATCATATTCATCAAAAGCATTAATTTCACTGTCTTGTGGAGCAGTTTTTTTCTGATTTTTAACATAATAGGTAGCCCCTGTTGCTAATAATCCTACAGTAACTGCACCATATAACAGAGTATTGTTATTATTGCTTTGTATATAAAATGAAGAAAAACATAACGATACAAGAACTATTTTTTTTTGTATAACCAATTTCATTGATAACTCTTTCTGTTGATTTTATTGAGCTGGTGTTGTTATGGGTCTACTAAAGAAATGAGGAGTATATTTCTGATAAAAACATCCAAGTTCATTGCTGATTATCATATCCATATATTTATAGGCAATTGCAGAGCCAACAAATTTTAAGCCGATTAAGCCATATTCAGAGAGTTTTTCGTAAGGATTTTTATCTTTTTCTTTGTGCTCAGTTAATTTTTT